>JAEWZA010000043.1 GCA_023395575.1 Bacillota bacterium | reverse complement strand
TATACTGCACGGGAGTACTATTTAAGCAATTGACAGATGATATATTATTTCTTGTTTTGCAACAGCTTCTTTGACGGTGTGATACTTATTTTCGCATTTTTTAGAGAAGAATTCTGCTTAATTTATCATAATGCAACTCACTATTATAATATTTTTCAGCCTTGCTTCTTGCATTTCTACCATATTCCTTTATTAATTTACTATTTGAATTAAGCAAATCAATTTTTTGAGCTAAATCCAACTCATTTTTTGGTTCAAAAAGCAAGCCATTTACCCCATCCTCTACTACCTCTGGCAAGCTACCAAAATTTGATGCAATAGCAGGCTTTCCATGGGCGAATGCCTCCAGCAAAACATTTGGCATATTATCGTACCAGATTGAAGGAACCACAATGAATTTTGCATTGCTTATTAGAGTTTCCAGTTCATTGCCTGACTTAAAGCCCAATAGATTAACATTATGTAAATTATTTGTTTCAATTATTTTTTTTATATTTTCCAGCTCACCATCACTGGCTTGACCTGCCACCTTTAAAACCAGTGTTCCATCATCAACGTATTTCATGGCCTTTATAGCATACTCAACACCCTTTTCTTTATTTAATCTTCCCAGATATAAAATATAGTTATCATGGGTGTATTTAGCTTCAATATTTGACGAATCTATAAAGGTTGGAATATGAATTACCTTTTTTTCATCAAAGCCAAATTCAATCAACTTTGAGCGCAAGAATAAGGAAGGCGTTATAAAATAGTCAACTAAATCGTATATTTTAATAAGCCTATGAAATTTCATTGACATAACTCTAATTAGTGAAGCAGCCTTTGAATTCTGAACACAATTGTTATGTATCGCACTGATTAAAGAACCTTGCAGGCAATTCTCACATACATCACCATTTCGTAAAAAATCAAATCTAGGACACATCAAAAAGAAATCCGAAAGCCTAACCACCACTTTTTTCCCTGAATTTTTAGCAGCTCTTATTACGCTTGGTGACAATTTATTAACATGGTGCAGAATATAGACAGTATCCGGCTTTTCAATGTCAATTTCATATTCCAATGCTCTTTTAACTTCTGGAGAATAAAAGCTTCTGCTGAGCATTTTTAAAACTGCCTGAGGTGTTTTTTTATACTCATTAAAATAAACTACGTTCTCCCCGCCTATAGGCCTGACAAAGTACTTTTTGTATTCTGTTTCAACATTTTTATTATTCTTAACAGAGAAAGGAATAACCTTGTGACCTTTTTGTTCAAATACATTTTTAATGTTAAACATGTATTTTTCTGGCCCGCCTGAAACAAAATACCTATAATTTACCAACAATATTTTACTCATATGCCACACCCAGCATTTCACAAAAGATAATAATCATAGAAATGTCATGGGCTCAGTCCCCCCTTGTATATTTTAATTTTTTTCAACTTTAGTCTCCAATTCTATAAGGCTTTTATTGGACAAATTTCTTAATTCCTTAACAAACTCAATAAAATATTTCTTTTCGCTTAAAACAAACCTTTCCATCTTAGAGGTGTCATTAGAATTAACATTGTGTTCAATTTGCTTAAAAACTTTATCCCATCGGAAAGCTGGATGCTTAAGATTGAAATAATTCTCCAATAAATCGGCTCTCTTGAGTAAGTCCTTAATTTTACTCTCATACAGTACTGATACCTCCTCGACATCGATAGAAATAAAAGGAGTATTATTAATAATTGAAAACACAGTACAGTGAAAGAAATTTGTTACGCTTAGACTAATAAACCTAAATACATGGGCCCATTCAAAGGGGTCTAAGTCATATAAATATGCATTACAGTATTTTGTATTAGAATATAGAGATACTATTTGATAGTCCTTTCTGTATTTGTCATAAATATTTTTGCATGCGGTATCATCGGTACACATTACTGCAATAATGGGCTTGGTTAAATCAAGCTTATATTTCTTGCTCAGCTTGAGAGCAAGTTGAGCTTCAACTTCTTTTGTCTTCTCAATTTCAAAAAGGAAGGCAGGATCGCAATTTCTTCTGATTAAAAGCTTGGTATCAATATTTTTTAGTTGTTTAAGAGTGTTTTCGTCCCTCACACCTATATATGCAAATTGCTTTAAGGAGTTTTTTATATATTTTTTCTGTTCATTGCTCAATCTGTCAAAGCGGGTTCTATTAGCTGATGCAGCATAGCTTACTTTAATGCAATTTAGCTTCTCGTTGAGCCAATATATATTTGGAAAACCCCTTAACTTGTTAATTTTCCATACCTCATCACTTCCAACAACTATTACATCATATTTGTCACTTAGTTGCTTTTCTATTATATTAAGCTTGTTGGTGATTATTTTGTTTTTGCTAATAGGCAGGCTTTTATTTAATAATCTCTTGAATTTAAGATATCTAATAATACTTTTATAGGTCTGTGAAATATTAAAGGAAAAACAACTTAGAAAACTATACAACTCTACATTTGTCATATTGTAATCTATTATTTCTACATCAAAATCAGTACAGTTTTTTAGGGCATTTGCTAGACTATAGCTTTGCAGAAAAGACCCATAGTTTATACTTCTGTGAAATGTAAGTATACCTACTTTAATCATAATGTGTATACCACCTTATCTAATAGTTGTATTCTTGCTGCTTTTTTCTGAACTTTGCTAAGGTTTTTTGTTTCAGATATTTAAAATCCTGTATAGAAGGTAAAATTGTGTTTATTAAATTCAAATTATATTTCTTACAAAAAATGCCCATAAACAGTAATCCGCATGTATTGTATGAAATAACAGATGATGCTGCTGAGCCTAGTATTCCGAAACGTGGAACTAAGAGGAAGTTAAAAATTATATTAGTTATGGTTGAAGCCGATAACACGGCCAAACTAACTTTTTGTCTACCTGTTGCGATAAACAAGGGATAAACCATCTTAAATAGAACCATTCCTAATATTCCTGAAAACAATATAATTGTAACTGAATATGCCTCCACAAACTCTTTACCGAATAATATTAACAGCATTGGTTTCCCAAACAGAGCAATCCCAATAAACATTAATACAGTTAAGACAACATTTATTTTTATGCACATACAAATATCCTCTATGTCATCATTTCTGGCATTCTTTGAAAACAGAACCTCCTTAAATGCATCGGATATTAGCCAACCTTGCTCAGCCAGCACCGCACCTACGCTGTACAATCCAATTTGCTTATAGTCAGTAAATAGTTTTAAAATTAATATATCAACTTTATAATTTAATGTAATCATTAGGAGTGAAAGCATTGAAAAAAAGCCAACACCTATTGATTGTGCAAGCAGCTTCAAGTCAATTAATCTTAGATTAATTTTTATTTTGAACAGAATAATAACAAAAATTACTTGTAGCGCTGACTTTAAATAAATTAAGCTTAAAATCATATATATATTTTGCCAGGCTGTACAGAATACAATAAATAATCCTAAGGAATAAACAATTTCAATATAAATATTTATTCTGTTTCTTAAATTTATATCTTCCACCATTACTATAAAATTTACCTGCTTATTTATTACCATAAAAGGAATTAGGGTAAATATGATAATAAGCTGCTGCTTATCAGCAAATAAAATACAAAGGGCGAGGGATATTATGAGGTATATTATTAGCTGAAAAAATACGTTATTTATATACTTTGTTTGAATTTGTGGAATATCCTTTCTTTTAAAAAATGGATATGATTGGTAGATGCCTAAATTCAAAAACATCATAACCAAATTTACTATATTTAGTATATATGCGTATTCTCCTCTTAAGGTTGGTCCTAAGAGCCTATTTATAAAGACCATGTTCAGAACACCTAAGGCTGCTATTATAACTTTACTAGAAACAGAGTAAAAATACGGATTTTTCAATATATTCTTTAGCATAGCTGCTCATACTCCTTGAACCACTCAACAAAGCTTTGAAGCCCCTCTTCTATAGACACCTTTGGTTTAAAGCCTATGTATTCCATTAAATCGTCTACATCAGCATATGTAACAGGGACATCTCCTTGCTGCATGGGTAAATATTCACGTTGTGCTTTTTTATCCATGTACTTTTCCATAAGAGAAATCATATATTCCAGCTCAACAGGCCTATTATTCCCAATATTAAATAGTTTGTAAGGAGCATAGCTTGCAGCAGGGTCTGCAGTCAGCCTGTTCCAGCTGTCATTAGGCTTTGGAGCTTCCTTATTAATCAGTCTAACAATGCCTTCAACTATATCATCAATATAAGTAAAATCCCTTTGCATTTTTCCATAATTGAATACCTTAATGGGTTTCCCGCTCCTTATTGCATTGGCAAATAAAAAATATGCCATATCAGGTCTGCCATAGGGTCCGTATACTGTGAAAAAACGTAGTCCTGTAACTGCCAAATTATAAAGGCTTGAATATGCATGAGCCATTAGTTCATTTGACTTCTTGGTTGCTGCATATAGGCTCATTGGATGATCTACATTGTCATGTATGCTAAAGGGCACTTTCTCATTAGCTCCATATACAGAGCTTGATGACGCATATATTAAATGTGGAATTTCATAGTGCCTGCAGCATTCCAATATATTCAGAAAACCTACAATGTTAGAATCTATATATGCTCTTGGATTCTCAATGCTGTATCTTACACCTGCTTGAGCTGCAAGATTTATAACACATTCAAACTGGTTATCCTTAAAAATCTTTTCTATGGCACTATAATCTTCTAGACTGCATATATTCATGTAATAATTGGGATTGGAATTTAGCACCTCAGTCCGATACTTCTTTAAATTAACGGAATAGTAGTCATTAAGATTGTCTATCCCCACAACCTCGTATCCTTCTGATAGTAGTCTTTTTGACAGATGCATCCCAATAAAACCTGCACTTCCTGTAACAAGCACTTTTTTCATTAAAATCCCCCATTTTGTTGTGTTTTAATCTTTCAACAATAAATCAAACTTCTCAGTTGAAAATTGTAGGTGTGGTAGCATTATCAATGAAAAGGTTGGGTTAGAAATAATTGCATGAATTAGTTGGTGAGACAAAGTTATTTTGCCGAAAAACCGACACGATGTCGGTTTTAGCACACTATGAACCATGGATGATGAATGTGTGCGGCGGTTAAATAACTGAAACGAACCATTACTAATTTCTTGCAATTATTTTGGCAACAAATCATTGATAATGCTACCGTACCTATATTCTTTTATGTGCGAAAGTTGAATTAATAAATCTATTTAGTGCTGGATTGACGATATGCATTCAAATATGTCTACAATTGTTCAGCAAGACTAATGCTTTTTTGCCGATGAGCCAACGAAATGTCAGTTTCAACAACATCTCTTTTTTCTGTTTTCAGATGGAAGTCCTTTATTGCATAAACTACGCCTGCCAAAATCCAAAAGGCTTCAATGTAAAAGTTATTATTAGTTAGGTTATAAATTAATGTTGATATATATGAAAGAAAAATGAATTCGTATATCGTTCTATCTATTTTTTGCTTATTAAAGAGCTTAAATTTTATGTAGAGTAAAATAGGGCTGAAATATAATATACAGTTTGCAATTAACCCAATTATTCCTTGCTCAGCCCATATTTGGAGTATAAAATTATGGACATTTACACTATTTATTTTTTCAATGCCAAACTTACTAAATTCAAGCCA
This sequence comes from Bacillota bacterium, assembly GCA_023395575.1. Taxonomy (GTDB): domain Bacteria; phylum Bacillota; class Clostridia; order Acetivibrionales; family DSM-1351; genus Ruminiclostridium. The sequence continues at coordinate 12,524 of JAEWZA010000043.1, read as the reverse complement.
AAAGCCATCATAGCTAAAAGCCATATTACCAAGCCCAATTCCCGTTATTATATTGTTAAACCCTGTCTTTAAAGCAATTAGCCAAATTGCAAAATGATATTTTGAAGAGCGTTCATCAGTATTAAAGGTTTCAAGCATTCTCTCTTTAACATCCGGAAACATATTTAATAGCAAATAACAAATAAAAACTCCCACTGCCACTTTTGCTACATTTCTTATCTGATTTTTACTCATTGCCGAAATAAAATGAATAGCAATAAATAGTAATAGTCCAGCTCTTGAGTATGTAACTACCATTGTAAATAAATTTGCTGCCAGCAATAAACACGACAATACTCTCTTTCTACCAACTACTTTTCTTATCATATAATTAACGAATAAGGATTGTATTAATATTAAATTTGCAATAAGTGTTGCATTAAGGCCTAATACTCCATTTAACCTAACAATTTCTTTCCCTGATTCCATCAACGTATTTGTGCTGAACAAATTATTGTTAACATATATCATTCCATTCGATAAAATAATAAAGGATGGAATAATAACCTTACCTGAAATATAACTTGCAACACATATGGTAACTAGAAACACATTCGAACAAATAATGCTCTTTATTATTTTCTCCATAAAATCATACTCTTTAGCCTTACAATATATTGTGTACATCAGTATAAACAAATATATATACTGTATCAGCTCTTTTATTGATCGATTTGAGTTAATAGATAATAACCCTGAGATACTAATTGCAAATATGTATAATAAAAAAGTGAGCTTTGAGCCATTATTCAAATTCAACCTATTCGACGATGAAATAAGCAGCTCCTTATTTTCAGCTTTCTTTATCATCAATACACAGAACACCATTAGCCAAAGCATTTGAATTAGCCTGAAGTCGGCTATATTGGTTTTGTATACCAATATATTGGAAAAAGGGGACAGAAATATTACTATTAAAATAATATTGTCAAATTTAATATTGCTTTTCATATGTTTCTCCTAATAGAATTAATTTTGTCATTTTATTTCGTGCCAATATCAAATTGCCTATTAATAAAGGTATTATTATCCCAAACATAAATGCAATAGCTATTGAGACTGCTATATTCAGTTTAGTAAACTTGGTTAATCCTGTAACCATTACCAGAACAATATATGGATTATGTAAATAATAAATATATGAGGTCCTTTTGCCTAAGTAATTCAAAATTCTATATAGCCAGCAATTGCTATATTTTGATAAGCCATATAGAATATATACTGCTAGTAACGCACAAATTACCTTTAGTACATATGTAATTATGCTATTGCTTTTGAAATATAAAATAAATATTAATGGATATAAAGCTAATAAAATTAAATTAACTGTATTATTGGCCTTAATATTTATATCCTTTATATGTAATGCTATAAAAGCACCCACCTCATAATATATCCACATAACTAAAAATCTTTTTAGTATAAACAACTCGTCTCGTAAATATATATTTGCTAAAATTCCCAAGAAGAGAACAGCTAATAAAAAGGCTATATTAGAGCCTATTCGGGTAATTAAATTATGAAATATATATGATACAATTGAAATAATACATAAAATATAAACAAACCATAATACATTTCCAGTTCGGATGTTATATGCAAGTATGTCATAAATTAAATAAATTGGATTGAGTCTTATATTTTCTTGTATTGTGATTATGTTAACACTGTTTAAAAAGTAATAAAATATGTATAAGACAAGTGACCAAGCCACATAGGGTAAGAACAATTTTCTTATTTGATGTGCACCGAATTTCCTGAGCTTATTAATACTATATGGCCTTAAGCCTTGAAGATATCCAGATACAATAAAAAATAATGGCATATGAAAAGTATAAATAAAATCCTTTAGAATTCTAATGGAATAATAATTATTCTCAAGTGCTGTTGTAAAGCAATGTCCTAAAACAACTAAAACTATACCTATTCCTTTTAGAAAGTCCAAATCTTCGTTATGCTGCATTACTCCCTCCAAAAACTATTTATTGATTATAGCTTTATCGCTTTTGTATATTTCCTTCCCTGGTCCGGATATTATATTATTTTTTAATCTAACATTTCCATCGTGAATGATAAATCCATTTTGTTCTTTAGTCTTTGTTATAATTTGATTGTCCGAACAGGTTATATCAATATTTTCCCGACTCTTTTTCACTTCAATTCCACATAGGCCATCCTCTTGATTTAGTATTATTTTATTATTGCTAATTAAGCTTTTTTGAGTTTCACAGGAGATTCCTATTCTGCTGTCATATATTTCATTCTGATTAGCTATTTCAGAAGAAACAATTCCTCTTAAAGCTCCATCTATAAAATTTTCATAGCATTTTCCAAATACAATTCCTCTTCCCAGCTTGCCAATTATTCTATTATTTTTTGAAAAAGTAGCATTATAAATCCCAGTAGAGTTTAAAAGGCTATTAACCAAAATAGTGTTGTTATATACCTTTATGTCACTGTTATTTGTGTTAATATCATTGACATATATCAAAGCACATTTATTATAGGAATCCTTTTCTACTGTAATTTCATTATTAGAAATGGAAATATTAGAAACTCTATTACTTCTGTTTGGTCCACCTACAGTAATAATAAAATATTTTATGCTTTCTGAGTAAATCCTATTATTGTCAAATTGTACGTCCTCAACTGTACCCTCATCTTTATTATCGCTTGGAAATGTTGAAATAACCTTAGCATTTTTATCTGAATAATCTTCAAATACTGAGTCTTTAACAGATACCTTCTTAACATGCCCTACACTTGAATATACAGCGACAATTTCATCTCCAGAGTTTTGGACAAAGCTGCATCTGGCAATTGATATGTTTTCTGTTAAATTCTCTTTTATTTTTTGTTTTGTGGTAAGGTTTCTGACCCAAATACAACCGCCTGTACTTGCACCTGTCATGTTTTTAAAGGAACAATCAGTTATTCTAATATTCTTGCAGCAGCTTAGTAAATTAAGTAAAGTCACCATATTTCTGCTGCTTTCATCAGAAATAAATGTGCAGTTTTGAATTGCTCCGCCTTTTACATTAGCAAATGTTAATAAATAGTTATACGGGGAATTTTCACTTTGCTTTACCTCAAAGTCTATGCCATTTATACTTATACTCTGAGCGGTATCATTATTAAAGCTAAGGCTATAGCCATCATTTATAATGTAGGATTTTTGCTTCCCTTCCTCAAAAGCTTCAATAGCTCTACTATCAAAAATTATTTTGCATGCCCCTTCAGGCCCATACAATATTACATCTTTACCCTTGATACGTATTGGACTTTTACACAAATAATTTCCCTTAGGAATATATACCTTACCATCTTTATTAAACTTATCCATTATAAAGGCAGTGTTGTCGTTTGCTTCATATTTGAAATTTTTATCGGCATAATATTTTTGGTCTTTAGAATTATAAAAATTTGCATTACCTATTTCACCACTATTTATATTATCCGATAACTGATTACATTTTGTTAAAATCAACAAGGCAACAAAAAGCATAAAGATGGGTACAACCAAAGCATTCCTTTTTATATTTACCTTGTGGTGCATTTATAATACATTCCTTCCTAAGCTTGCTAAAGTCAATTACGGTTCAACACAGGCGCTACAGTTTAACCAGCCTTCTCACTTTTCAATACATTTTCTTTAATTTGAGTGCTTTCCCCAATTACTCTTCTGCCAATTGATTCATAAACAAAATTTTTACCTTCAACTGCTTCTAGGTCATAACAATTTCTGCCATCAAGTACAATGGGATTTCTCATATAACATGAGAATTTGGATACATCCATCAAGGCTATTTCAGGCCATTCAGTAAGAATAAAGCAAATATCTGCGGCTTCAAGGGTCTCTTCAATAGAATTGCAGTATTCAATTTCAGAAGGGTATATTTTCTTAAAATTATCCATTCCAATTGGGTCATATACCTTGACTCTTGCTCCATCCTCTAGAACTATAGGAATATTCTGAAGGGAAGGGGCCTCACGAAGATCATCAGTTCCCGGCTTAAAGGTTAACCCTAATATCGCAACTGTTAATCCACGAAAGCTGTTATAGTATTTCCTAGCCTTTTTTATTAGCTTTATTTTCTGATTCTCATTTACATCAATTGCAGCTTTAATTGTTTTCAGCTCACAGTCATTAAAATTTGCAAACCAGTGTAAAGCCTTGGTATCCTTCGGGAAGCAGGAACCACCATATCCAATTCCTGCTTTTAAAAAACGGTTTCCTATTCTTGGGTCATAGCCCATGCCTATTGCCACATCCTCAACATTTGCTCCAATAAAATCGCATAGGTTTGCAATTTCATTAATATAGGATATTTTTAAGGCAAGAAAATCATTTGATGCATACTTAATCATTTCAGCACTTCTTCTGTCTGTAACAACATATTTTTGTCCAAAGCCATCATATATGGTTCTAAGAACCATTTCTGCTTCTGCTGAGTTAACACCTAAAACTATACGAGAAGCATTCATCGTGTCGTTGATTGCTGTTCCCTGTGATAAAAATTCAGGATTATTTACAATTTCAAAGTGCTTCATATTAGTTTTTTGACTAACAATTCTTTCTAAATTGTCACCAGTTCCAACAGGCACTGTAGATTTGATAACTATTGTGCAGTCATTTTGTACACATTCTACAACTTGCTGAACAGCATCATAAACATATTTTAAGTTAGCTGAACCATCCTTTTTCTCAGGAGTTCCTACACAAATAAATACCACATCACTGTCACGGTAAGCCTCTTCATAATCGCTGGTAAAGGTAAGTCGCTCACTATTATTAATGACCATTTCTTCTAGTCCAGGCTCAAATATGGGCATTATACAGTCTTGTAGCTTCTTTATTCTGGTTTTATCAATATCGTAGCAAGTCACAGTATGCCCTATCTCAGCCAAACAAACTCCAGTGACTATCCCAACATACCCAGTTCCAGTTATAGTTATTTTCATTGCAGCTCCTCCTTGATATACAAACTCATCACGCTAATATAGCCTTTTTACTAGGCTTTTCACTATTCTCGTCTTTGTCCTTAGCATTGTAGAAATATTTATATGAGTTTAAATATTTCTTATAATGCTTTTTATTGACATCATTTACTACTACACCTAATATATTTGCATTCACCTTTTCCAATTTTTCTTTTGATCTCTTCATAGCCTTAAGATTTGTTTTTCCTATTTTGGCAACTAGGATGGTAGAGTCCACCTTTGTAGAAATTATAACTGCATCAGATATTGTATCAAGAGGAGGAGAATCAAATATTATGTATTCAAATTCTTCCTTTAACCTTTCAAGTAGAGTATTAAACCTTTCTGAACATAAATGTCCTATTGGGTTTAATGCTACACCTCCATTTGGCAAATACTTAAACCCTTCTATGTTTGTATAGCAAATTACTTCCTCATACTCAGCATTACCGCTTAAATATTGTGACAGTCCTAAATTACTTACCCATTTTGGTATTGACACATGAGTAGTTTCTTTTCTCATGTCTGCATCAATTAGGATAGTCTTTTTCCCCCAACCTGCCAAAGTTATTGCAAGGTTTACTGCTATTGAGGTCTTTCCCGCTTTAGGCTCAGAGCTTGTAATAACAATACTCCTCGCATCACTATTTTCTTTTCCCATATGAATATTACCTGATAGCATTGAATATGCATCTCGAACTGCTTGATTTTCTTGTAAGCATGAATGAAATCTTATATTTGGCATTGCAAACCTCCTCTACCTAATACTATATTTAGGAATTGCTCCTATTACCTTGATTTTTAAGGTGTCTTCAATATCATCAATGTACCTAAGCTTCATATCAAATAGCTCTCTAATATAAATAATGGAAAAGGCAATTATTACGCCTACTAAGAAGCCCATTATTGTTTTTTTAGTTGACCCATTGTCAATTGGTGCTTTTGGAGCCTCAGCTTTATTTAGAACTCCAATGATATTGCTATTTGTCATTTCAAGTAACTGAGAAATAAATGCTTCAGTTACTGCATTAGAAATATCAGCTGATTTTTTAGCATCATCTGAAACAGCACTTATAGCAATAACACTTGATTCATCTTTAGGAGTTATGTTTATCATACTTATCAATTGTTCCTGTGAAAAATTATATTTTTCCAGTAGCTTATTTGCTAATGAAATAACCTTTTCGCTAGTTAAAACATATTGATAATCAAAAACCAGCTGTCTGCTTATGGACACATCCTGATAATTAATCCCTTTTCCAACATCAGCAGTACTGTTTTTGCTCATTGCATATATAGTTGTTTCTGCCTTATACATTGGGATGGCTTTAACAATATTTAAATATGCAGGAATAGCTGCTCCAATTACTCCAAATAAAATAATTAACCAGAGCATTCTCTGTACGGAATTCAAAAATCTACGTATTTCCATTTATCTTTCTCCTTTATTTTATTTATTCTAATTCATGCAATTTTTTAACCCAACTTTCGAATGAAAATCAAGCCCTTATCGAGTATGTTAAGGGCTTGTTGTTTGTTACCTAACTTATAAAATTATCTGACTTTTCATTTGATATCGTTGCCACACAGATATTATTAGGCTTTGAGTAGAATATTCAACTGCGAAGTTTAAGTTAAGACTTATGTGCGAAATTTGCTTTGTTACCATATTTTTCAGCAAAAAGGCAAAGCTTCGCCATTTAGAATAATGTGCTTATTCCAATTCCTATGACTCGTCTAAATCCTATTTAAAATCATTTCAATTTAGTCTTAATGATTTCTAAATGCCTTCTAAGCCCAATAGCCTAGGATTTAAACCTGTATGACATTCCTCTGCTTGCATAACGCCGAAACAATTAAGCTAAGCTTTAGAAATATTATGCTGGTTGTACCATTTTTATGCAGAGCTCCACTATTCTTGGTTCTCCCATAAGGTTTAAAAATACTTTTACTCTGCCTTTTCTTTTATTTACAGCTTTTATGTAACCCTCTAACCCAAAAAGCGGCCCATCTATAACCTCAACTTTTTCACCCTGAACATACATCTTTGAGTATCCAATAATTTCATTTTCAGCCATCAATCTCAGCAAAACCCATATTTCGTTTTCATGAATTTCCTGCGGACCATCAGTATCCTTAAGAAGCCTGATTACTTCTGGCATATCACTAATTAGGTCATATGTTCTGTTATCTATTTGACCATTTAGCAGAACATATCCAGGAAAAAGAGGTCTGATTCTCTCATGCCACTTACCTTCTTTTCTTTCCCTCATCCTTCTTTTTGGTACAAGTGCTTTTAACTCATCATTCATTCTAAAATGAATTCTTTCCTTTACCTTGTCTTCCTCTCCTGTGGTAACAAAAACCGCATACCACTTTTTTTCATCTTTTGTATTCATGTTTAACCCCAACAGTGGTTAATTTATTCAATTTTTCACAAGATATTTACTTTGTAAAGCTATTAACCACCTTCTCCTCTTTTGTGTAAAAAACTACTTGTGTTTAGATATCTGCCAATTGCTTGCAATTTGAAATTATACACCGAATCTTTTTTTTGTAAATTTAATGCTTTCGCCATTTCCCACACAATAAATAAATTCTTCAACATTTATATTTTTAATGCTTTAAAAATTTATTATAAATTCAGTAATTAGCTGTAACTATTTGATGTAAAGAAATTATTAAATTACAAAATCAAAAAGCTATTTAACGGAAATATCAATTTGAGATATTTAACTTGTGCAACTTAAACTAAACTTGTAAAATAGGGCTTGCTGAACGATAGGAACATGCATAAATCTTGCTTTTGGTGGTTAAAGTCAATTTTAAATCAAAATTTTTTAACGCAAAAAAGAGCAAAAAACAATTAAACACACATTGTCTCTTACTCTTTTAATTATTTTCTCAAGCTTCTCATACTCAAGACTATGTTCGAAAGTTGAATTTATTAATTTTTTAGCATTTCAATTGCCTTTAAATAAACTGCATCCTGTGTTTCCAGTAGTTTATCCAGCTTTTCATTTAATAGGTTCTGTGTACAGAAATCCAATACTCCATAACCATAAACCTTATTATCCTTTTGAAATTTCGCTATAGCTAAAAATGTCTTTTTATCTAAAATATTATCGGGCTTATCCACATCATATTTCAAAAGCTTCAGAATACATTCTGCATTATACACATCGTTGCACTTTGTTTCTATCGTAGGCTTAATTGCTACATTCAGAGGTCTTATTTCATTTACCCTTATATCCTCTGCTTCCTTAACATTTATATCTGGTTCTATGCCTTTAAGGTCAATACATTCTCCCTTTGGCGTGTAATACATACCCATAGTCATTTTAGCCCAACCCAGCAGGTCACTTTCAAATGCATCTGGGAAAAAGGATGCATTTACTGTTTTGTCGTCACTTCCTTCATTTAACCTTTCAAAGGCTTCAGGTGATAATATTGGTACAAAACTCTGTACTTTCGCCTTTCCGAAGGTCTTGCTTCCAACAATAACTCCTGCGTTGGTGTCTTTAATTGCTCCTGTCAATATTTCTGAAGCACTTGCAGAATTTTCATTTACTAATACGGCAAGCTTGTATTTAATGCTTTTCAATGATGAATAATATTCCTCATCCTTCATATTTTCGTCCTTAAAATCCAGCTTTGTAATTAATCCCTTTGGAACGAAAAGCTTACCAATATCAACAGCTTGATCTAAAATCCCACCAGGATTGTTTCTCAAATCCAATACGACCTTTGTCACCTTTTTACTATCAAAATAATCAAGAGCTTCTTTCACTCCACTATATGCATTTGCAGAAAACAAATCTAATAAGATATATCCTATATCTCCTCTTTTCTCATAGCTAACACTTGGAATATCAACCCTTGCTCTTGTAACTTCAAGTATGATTTCGTTCTTTTCATCCTGGCGTAATACACCAAGCTTTACTTTTGTATTAACATCACCTTGTATTCTAGCTATTACGTCATCAAGCTTAGTTTTAACTACAGATATTCCAGCAACCTTAGTTATTTTATCTCCCTTTTGAAGCCCAGCTTTTTGTGCTGGTGATCCATCAAATACATTTGTAATTGTTACATAATCACCAATTTGCTCAACGGATATTCCCACACCATGAACTTCACCGCCAATGGAATCCATAAACGCATCAAATTCTCTCTGACTATAAAAAATTGAATACTTATCTAAATTGTCGAACATTTCCTCGACAGTGGGTTTATTTAAGTCCTCATCAGATATCGTGCCGCTATATTTCTGCTTTATCAGTTTCCTAACACTTTCTAAATAATCATCACTAAAGCTCATTTCTTGTTGTTGCGACTGTATTTCAACAGCAAATGCAGCTGAACTTACCACTGTACAGGCCATTGCTATAGACAGCGCTAATGCTGTAATTTTCTTTAAATTTATCATATTAATTGTCCATAAACGTTATTATATAATATACAAGAAATAAAATGGACTATCTCCTCCCTATAATCATTAAAGTCAATTACTATCGGCTAAATGCTGCTGTTGCAAAACAAGAAATAATATTTAACAAAAGTAAACTACTTAAATAATACTCCCGTGCAGTATATATCTATGGCTCAATCGCGTACTATTTCTTGCAATAAGGCATCAGTATACAGAAATTGTTGTTTTGCAACAGCCACGATAGTTTGATTTATATTAATAGCTCAATAACTTGTCCATATATTCACTTCTAATGGCACTGTTCATATACTCTATATATGCCTTCATCATATCAGCAGCTTTTGCCTTTGTAACCTTAGACTTCGGATAAATATAGCCTTTGGAATCCTCTTCAATCAAACCTATCTTCTCTGCGACATACATTGAAGGTCTGGCAAAGGATGAAATGCTATCATTATCAGTAAAGCTTGTTATTGGTGCAGGATTTGGTGCTAGACCGTTTAACCCCAATGAATTTATCATCATTGTAACCGCTTCTTGCATAGTTATTAAATTGCTTGGTCTAAATTGGCTTTTTCCATTACCATAAACTATGCCCCTGACTGCTGCCTCATTTATAACATCAAAAAATGTATGGTTAGTCGAAACATCTGTAAATAAGGATTTAACTTCTACATTCTTTTTATTTGTTGTTGTTTTCTTTTTAGTAACAAATGCTGGATCAAGAGGAACTGCCTTTGCAACATTTATAAAAGCATCTATAAATTCAGCTCTACTCATGTACTCTTGTGGGTCAAAAGCTGCTGCTTCATTCTCCTTATACGCCTCTAATCCAAACATAAGAGAAATACTTTCTTCTGAAGGATGCCCGCTTATTTGTTTTAAATTTGGAGAAATCAAGCTTATTTGTGTTGGAAAGCTCTCAAGCTTTAAGCTATTTGTATAAGTATTAACCTTAGTAGTCGGCACCTTGTTTTTGTCAAGCTCACTCAGTTTTGCAGTATACTTCAAAATATTCTCATTTTTTTGAGTTTGTATATATCCGCCCTCAACACTTGTTTGTTCAGCGATACTTTCATCATATTTCAGTTCTTTTTTTGTTGTAGAAGATATATCTATGCTTACCTTGCCAATGCTTCCAACTGTCTTTCCCGGCTTGCGATAGGAAATAGTCTGTTCTAGTTTTTGGGCCTCAGCCGAGCTCCAGTACTCGTCATAGCCAGAATAATTTCCAGATGTCTCTACAACAATAGTATCTGTACTTCTTGCAGTTCCAATATGATATGTTTTCTTGCTTCTCAATGTGCCATTATAATAATTTACCGCAGGCTTCATATCGATAAGATTTGATTTCGACAACACATAGTCATTTGTACCTGATATCATGTATCTGTTACCGCCTAAAGTCACTGTTTCCGTGGCTTTGGACAATGTAGTTGATTCTGTCTTTTGACCATTAGCTTTTGGTGTAATTGTTGTAACATACACAAGGTTACGGGTTAGCTTATTATCTCCGTTAGCCAAAGAATATGTATACGTCGAAGTTAATGTCTGGGTATTAGTCTTTGTATCATCTTTAAGCTTCTTTGATATTGTCACAGTTCCGCTAAGAATTATAGGAACACCGCTCAAAAAACAAGGTTCCTGATAATCATATTCAAATTTGCTTGTGGTGGTGGATGTAGTTGTAGTGGGCACTTCTCCCGATGATATACCACCGTCATATCCACTATCCCCTTGCTTTGCAAATGTCATATCCGGTGCAGCCAGAGTCAATAGCATTGTAATTGCTAAGCCTAAGCATATGGATTTTTTTACTCTAAATCGTTTTAATAAATTATGCAAAATAGTCAACCTCCACTTTATATGATTTTATTCTCTTCTTTTCTATAAATCTTCTCTATTCTTCAACTATAACTATATACGCATCTCCAGTAGTGGTATTATCTTTCTTTAATACTCTTATTTTATCACCTTTTTTAAGTTCAGAAGGATCTATTCTCTTATTATTCTTAATTATTAAAGAATTTGTCAGAAGCTTGAAATTACTGTCCTTCATGCTAACCCATAAATGCTTAGTTGCATCATAGTATTTAGCATTGCGCAATGCTATTGTATCAGCTTGTTTGAGAATGCTACCATCCTCACCTATTGTCTCTCCTGATGTGCTTGCCACTACACCTGATATATTGAAATTGCCGTAAGGTGCTGTACTTATTTCAACAGCATTTGTACCATCACTTAATATGTATATGGTTCTATCATAGAAAGTGTCTGTATCATTATAGCTGCTAAAGTCACCCTGACCTACTATACCATCAGTATCAGTAATTCTAGTGTCTGCCGACAAATTAAAGGTCATAGGAGTATTGGCATAGTTCCAATTTGTACCTTCAAGCTTTGCATAGGATTGTAGAGTAACGCTCTTGTACTCATCAATGCTGCGTATTCTTCCTCTATATAATTGGAGAGCCTCAGCTCCTGGCCTGTCCTCTATTGAAACAACACCAGCTATTAACCTTCCTGATTCAGCATCCCTGTTAGCCATAACATATGCATAGTCATTAGGTGTCACACTGCCCCCCTGTACCAGCCTGCCATCCTTCACAACAATTGTCCCGTTGTTGATAGCAATATTATCTAAGGTTTTTTCCAGTGTGAAATTATTGGAGCTTGTAGTATTATATACTTTGTCGTTGTATGCAACTTCTTTGTCTGAATTATCAATAAAGCTCGCTGCCACACCATTTTCACCGTTGCCGTAGTCCTTTTCACTAACTATGTAGACTGTATTTCCATTCATGTATGTATTTAATGTTGAAATAACTCTTTCACTTCCGTCGAAATAAGCCTTAAAATTGTTGCCTACATTTATTGTCATAAAAGGATCTGTTGTATTCTTTATCCATTGTCCCTTACGGAGAGTCCATGGGTTACTAAGCGTAATTTTGTCTGATAAATCATCATAGCCTTCAAAGGTTCCCTTATAAACATTTGCTACCAGCTTGTCCCCGCCTTCAATAACAATTTCTTTTAGCACAGTAACATTTGGAGCAACATTAACTATAAGCTT
>JAEWZA010000393.1 GCA_023395575.1 Bacillota bacterium | reverse complement strand
TTTGTATACTCTGCTGTAATGCTTCCATCAAGCTTATTACATTTTCTTTGGGGGCTTCTTTTTTCTCAACAATATCTTTACCCTCCACCTTTGCAGTAATCAGTTCAAAAAGCTTGTCACGGTATGTGTCAATATATTTATTAGGGTTGAATACATCTGTGAGGTTTTCAATCAGCTGTGAAGCCATATCTAATTCAGCCTTTGTAGTCTGCAAATTTTCTGGGATGCCCGGAACCTGCTTGAAATCTCTAACCTCATCAGGATAAAATATCGTTTCCAGAACTAAAACATTGTTGTATACTCTGATAACTGCCAATGATTCGCGCTCTCTAATAGTTATTTTGGCAACAGCAATTCTGTTTTTCCCGCTAAGGGCTTCCCTAAGCAGCGTATATGCCTTACCACCTGTCTCTTGTGGTGCTAAATAATATGTTTTATCAAAATAAACTGGGTCAATTTCTTCTAGCTTAACAAAGTCCAATATTTCAACTGCTTTTTCACTTTTTGTTTCTATAGAAGCAAAATCCTCTTCAGTAAGGATAACAAATTTACCCGGCTCATATTCATATCCTTTAACTATATCATCTGGCTGTACTTCCTTGTTACAGGCAGGACACATTTTCTTATATTTAACGGGTGTATTGCATTCCTTGTGAATATATTTAAACCTTACATCTTTGTCCTCTGTTGCTGTAAACATTTTAACCGGTATATTTACCAATCCAAAGCTAATTGAACCTTTCCAGACTGTATGCATAAAAACCTCCATTCTATCTTTGCTCACAAAAAAGTGTATATTCTATGGAGAACATTTGCTTTGCAAAGAATTGTTCTTCGAACTATAACCATAAAGTGCTAATGATTATTTTTTGTTTTTAACGCATTATTTATGCGCAGCTTTAGTTACTATTCAGCTTTTAACAAATTTTATGAAATAAGTTAGTTTGTCAACAAGCCATTGGTAAACTTAAAAATAGCTCTACTTTTCTTACGAAAGTTATTTAAAAATAATTGCATAAAGCAATTGCATGAAATAGTACGCGAGTGCAATATAACAGTCTTAAACTTGTTCATAGATTGTGATAAAATAGATTTATCTTTTTCTATACAGGAGGTTTTTATTATGCCCTTTTATGATTTGAAATGTTCAAAGTGCGGCAATGAATTTAATATAATGGCTAAAATGAGTGAGCGTGAAAATAAGCAAATTAACTGCCCAGAATGTGGCAGCAACCATTTAGAAGCCGTGTTTAAAAATATTAATATAATTCAATCAAGAAAATCAAGTAGCGGAGATTGCCCAAACAAGCACGTTTGTGGCGGCTGCTGTGGGCATTAATGGGTTAGTAATATTATAGCATCAACCCTGCTTAGGTTGATGCTATAATATATATTTAAATAATTTAGTTCAGAATATTTTCAAATCCATATGTGATTTTTGAACAAACTACATTTATTATGGCCCTATTCATATATTTGCTCAAGCATTCAAGCTGAATTTATGGGTGCTAAAACTTATCAATGGAAAGTTGGGTTAGAAATAATTGCATGAATTAGTTGATGAAACGAAGTTTTTTTGCTGAAAAACCGACACAATGTCGGTTTTAGCACACTATGAACCATGGATGGTGAATGTGTGCGCCAGCGAAAACACTGAGTTGAATCATTACTAATTCTAGCAATTATTTCGGCAACAAACCATTTATAAGTTTGAACACCCATAGACTCAGTTAATATTATTAGTAAACTGAATAGTAACTTATTTTGTAAACAAACCCTTAATAAGTCTCTTGCACCGATAGACTATGTTCAAAAATCGCGTTATTCAATAGGTAAGATTCCAGTCTTAGCAAGCAAATAGCTTTACTCTAGTAATTCCCCATCTATCTCTCCAATTGTTTCTACCTCATCAGCATCATCCACTTTTTCCGTAGTTGTTTTTTTATCTTTTGAGGTATCTTCCTTTAATTTTTCCTTACTACCATCATTTGTTAGCTCCTTGTCGTCTTTAGCCGCTTCAACTTTGCTGCTGCTATTACCTGTTGGCTGTGATGAAATTATGTATGCTGATCTCGGATATGCAACATCAATTTGATAATTTCCTTTAAACTCTTTCTTAACCTTGCCTTCAATTTTGAATTGGACTGATTTGATTTCCTTTATTTCAGTAAGAGAGTTTACTATTGAATAAAGTGTTAACTGCTCTTTTTTCTTTCCTCCTGGATGTTTATTAATGAAATCCTTTGATAAATCCACTGTAGCCACTCCATCTTTAATAGTTACATCTGAATGAATAGTTGTTCCCTCTGGAACAGAAGGCTGCAGTTGACTTCCCTTTACCGGACCCTTAATAAGCTCTTTCAGAACTACTGTAGCTAGATATGCATTTCCTTTATCTGCTTCAGCAGTATCTATATACCTTATTTCTGGCGTAAGTTTATTACCCTGTTCATTTATAAAATATAACTGAACTGGAGTTTTATCCTTTAACCCACTTGCTTCAGTGTCACCCATTGTAACACTGCTGGTGGGAGTTAACTCGTCACTATTTGCAGCATCTCCATAATTATCAAGAAACGCACAGCCTGTAAAAATAGTCATTATAATCCCACATGCTAAAATAAAACTTAATAGTTTCCGCATCTTTATGCCACCTCACACTAAAATGTTAAAATCTGATTTTTTGATTATTTCCCTACACCATATTTCTATGCCCAAGCTTAAGGAAGTATTCTAACATGTAAGGATTTTTTATAAAAAGTATGCAAATGCAAAAATGGAACCTATATTCACTCTATAAGTTCCACATTTTTGATTCTATATCTATTAATTGTTGTCGATTCTTCCATCAGAAAAGTACAGCTTTGAACTTCTCAATAAAAAGCATTAGTGAGTTGATTCTGCCTTCACAGAAATGCTACTTAATCTAAAGACCCTTTTTACAGGAAATAATAATGACATTTTGGTTCCTTGATTTACTTTACTAGATATTTTTAGGTTACCCTTGTGACATTTCATTACTCTATAACAGTAGCTTAGCCCAAGTCCAAAATTATTTTTGCTCTTTTTAGTGGAGTAAAATGGAGTCAGTACCTTTTTAATATTTTCGGGATCAATTCCAACTCCATTGTCTATAACAGATAAACAAACCTTATTATTCATATATTCTGTTTCTATCCTAATAATTCCATTATTCTCAATAGCTTCAATTGAATTTATAATCAAATTTTTTAGAACCTCTGATGCATGAACGGAATCTATAGTTACAGTAATATTTTCTTTGCACTTGTTAATTAATTTAATATCCCTGTCTGAAAGCATCGGAGAAACCTGTGTAATTGTTTTATCAACTAGACTCTTTAGGTCATGAGGTTCTAAATCCATATCATATATTCTGAATTTATTAATTCTCTGAGCAAAATCAGATAGATTTCTACTAGAATTCTTAATGATATTTAATTTTTTTTCAGTATTTGAATCTAAGTCAACAGTTGTCCGTATTGTATCAACACATAGATTAATAGTTGCAGATTCATTTTTAATTGCATGAGATATTATACTCATTCCACCCATTGTTGTATCTATTGCTTCATCTAGATTACTTCTTTCAATTCTTAGCCTTATACCAAATATTCCATATTTTAATGCTAATGTGACAAATATAACAAACTGAGCCAGTATTATATAAATATTTAGTTCCCATACACCATGAATGCCTATGGCTACCGATAAGTAACTAGTCCACATTAATGATAGTGTCGTAGGACTAGTACAAATACATACTAATATTTTTTGATATCGCTCTGAATGATCTTTTTCTTTTATTATACTAATAATTAGTATAGCATTTGCAATTATAGTATATGGAACCACCCAAGCTGATAATAGTACATAACTAGGCTCAAATTGCGGATATATAACAAACGTCACAATACTTGGTATTGCTAATAAAAATAAAATCAAGTGTTTTGTAGCAGTCCTAATCTTAGCACCTAAAAACTTCGTAAGGCAGAGTGCAAAGCATATAAATGCATAAGTTGCAAAGTAATGCTGCAATATATCCGCAATACATTCTATAATGCAACATAATTTACCTAATCTGTTATAATTTAACTCATTTACATAGGGTATAATGTTGTCACTAAATATCATAGCAACACCACCAAACCCATTTAAGAACAAACAGGCACTTCCCCACCAAGCCCATGTAGTTTTAGGGTTTGCATAAATTACCAATACAGAAATAACCCATAATAATATAAAAATTGCGAACATACGTTATCTCCTAAATTTTGCATCAGCTTTTTTCTAGTAGTCATATTTTATCACTCATTGTAAATTTTTTCAAGCTGTGGCAATATATTTAAGGATTTTGCAGTATTTCCGAAACATATAAACACAATTTTCCTGATTATAGTTCTCTTATATATGAAATCATTTGCTTACCTGCTACAGCACCCTGCCCAACTGCAGTTGAAACTTGCTTGAGCCCTTCTGTACAATCTCCTGCTGCAAATAATCCCTTAAGGTTAGTCATCTGATTTTCATCAACAACTACAGAGTTCTTTCGTGTAATAACACCCAGCTTTCTTGCAAAATCTATACTTGAAGCTGATTCAAAGGCAATAAATAGCCCATCAATAGCCTCCTTTGTTCCATCATCAAATATTATACTTTCAATAACATCCTTTCCATCAACACCCTTAATTACGTTCTTGTTTAGATTAAACTTGGAAGCAAGCTTAATGTATTTATCTGACAGCTCTAATTCATTTCCATTTGTATAGATAGTGATATTTTTAGTAAGAGGTTCTAACTCCATAGCTTCATGTATTACGTAATCCTTATAACCCACCAGACCAACCTTAAGTCCTCTATAAAAGAATCCATCACAAGTTGTACAGTAGCTAACACCATTACCTTCAAATTCCTTCAATCTATCAATTTTCAATTTTACAGTTTGTTGACCAGTAGCCAATAATACCGATTTGCAGGAATAGTTTTGATTGGTGGTATAAATCTCAAAAAATTCACCCTTTTCAATGGCAATCACTTCATTGTCATCGAACTTTACTCCCAATCTCTTTGCCTGTTTCTCACCTTGTTCTAAAAGATATTTTCCTGAAACTGGTTCAGCAAATCCATAGTAATTTTCTACTCTATCTGCTTTTATTAAGGAACTCTTGTCTTGACCTATTATTAATGTTCTTAAACCTGCTCTTACAGTATAAAGTGCAGCGGAAACACCTGCAGGACCCTTCCCAATTATTATTACATCAAACATAATTTTTCTCCCCCTTATTTAAACTTATTTTATTATAGTTATTTATTCTCATTAGTAAAAAGTTAGTTCAAATAAATTAATAATATGTATCTTAACTAACACTGTTAAATAATCTACTAATATAATATACCAATATTTATTATTTTCAAAATAAGTTTTATTAATGTAACAACTTTTATTTAACTTACATATTATGCAATATCTTAATTATTTATTGGAGGTAAAGTTATGGGATGTTTTGGTGGAAGTAAAAGTTGTGACAGCGGCTTTAGTTGTGAATGGCTAATAATATTAGCATTAATTTTCTTCTGCTGCTGCAATGGTGGTTCTGGTTGCTTATCTGACTTATTTGATGATTGCGATTGGTTAATTTGGCTAGCAATAATACTATTATTAATTTACCTTTGCTGCTGCAGAGAAGATAGCTGCTGCGATTAATTTAATGCAAGCGCCTATTAAATGGCCAGAAGTACTTAATAGAAGCTTGGGTTATATATCCAAGCTTCTATTTCAAATCAAGAAATGTAGTTTGTACATATTATGCATACCACTTGGCATAAACTGTTACTAGCTCGAAAAATTAGTTTGTGCGAACATGGTGCGTTTCGAGCCACAAAAACCACAAGTGGTTTTTGCAGATGTTTGTGCTTAGCTTGACTAGCTCGAAAAATTAGTTTGTGCAAACATAATGCTTTTTCGAGCCACAAAAACCACAAGTGGTTTTTGCAAGTGTTTGTGCATAAAACAGAGTTCTCCAGCAAGTATTTAACCAAATTTGTACCGAATATCGGGTAGGAGGATTATATGGGAGATTCATTAAGTAAGAAATTGCAAGAAATGATGTCAGATAAAAAGGTTCAAACAAAAATAAATAAAGCCCTTGAAATGCTTAAAAAAGAGAGTCCAGAAGATTTCCAAAAAAAAATAGCTAATATTGATAAGGACGAATTAATGAAAAAAATTAATGAGATAGATGAAGATAAAATCAAAAATATGAATATAGATAAAGATGAAATTAAAAAGAAAATAACTCAGGAAGATTTAGATAAATTAGAAAAAATGCTTGGAAAAGACAGCGATGCCATAATGAAAAAAGTAAATGATTTTTTGAAATCCAAGTAATAATATCTCGTACTTAAGAATAGCTAAAATCATTGCTGACGCAGTGTGTTAAATAAGCAGCGACTCATAACTTGAAAAATGCTGCGTTCCTCCCCAACTTTAGCTTGTTGAGAAATGGGAGGTGGGAGGTTAGTATTTGAACAATATTTGGACTACGTCCTGTCGCTGCAGATGCGGCTATTTAAAATGTGATACCACATTTTTAAGTATAAACTTGTAATTGGGAGGTATTTGAATGAGTGACGACATGGGCGAAAAATTTAAACAAATAGCAGAAATGCTAGGGGGACAAAACTCAAATGCAAATATCCCTGAAAATGTTAAGGGCTTACTAAACATGCTTATGTCTAGTAGCAGTACAAATGAAGAAAGCCCATCAGAAGATGAGTCCAGCACTTCTAGTGAAGCAGAGTCAAATAATAAAGAAAATACTAGAGATACAAGTAAAGATACAGACCAAGCAAATGATTTAACAAGAAAAGTTAAAAAGGCTATGAACGCAATATCGCCTAATGATCCAAAAGTAAATCTTTTAAATGCACTTAATCCTTATTTAAGCAAAAGCAGGCAAAAAAAACTAAAAAAGTGTATGAAGCTTATGCAAATGGGCAGCTTAACAAAACTATTTGATGATTCTGATGATCGATAAGATATATCAGAGGAAACAACTGAAAAAAATCAAAAAAAAGGGGGACCGAGTCCATGCTAGTAGGTAATGTAGTTATATCAAATACTAAGTATGGATATAAGTATGGTTTATAGCAAGCATACACCAAAATCTAGAAAGTATAAAAAAAGTGAATCTTATTCTAAAGATAACAATTTTAATATGTCTAATTCAGACACATCAATATCAGATAATCATGCTTTGCCACCCGCTGAAACACCAATTGCCAGAGAAAAAAAGAATCCCCCAGCATTCAGTTTTCTCACGTCAATATTTGGCTCGGGTGATAGATCTGAAAGATCTGAAAAAGCTCTGTTTAACATTTTAGGACACGATATTTATATAGATGACTTAATCTTAGTAGGTCTTATCTTACTACTTTTAACAGATAAAATTGAAGATGAAATCTTACTAATTATTCTTGCTTATCTTTTATTGGATATTTTTTAAGCTTCCGTAACAATTTTATTTAGATTTTTATTATACTTATTGAAGGATGAGAATACAAAGCATACTAACAGTGCAATATAAACTGTCTTATAAACAATATTTACTATAAGCAATATGTTGCTTGTAGTTCCTGAAACAACCTGTGCATTAGCCAAAGAAAAATTGGCTATTATGTAGACTGTATCAAATACTAAAGCAGCTATGTCAAAAATAATTAATTTTGATAATAATGTCCAAAAGTTCTTATCTGATATCTTTTTTGCTATTTTAAAATGATTTTTTTCATATATCATAGCTGATGGATACCAAAATACTAAGTACTGTCTGAAAAATGCATAACTAAAAAACAATACTAATATGGTAATAATGAACAGCAAAATGCCTGCAAATATATTTATTGAGCCACTAAAAGCACTGTCTATAAATATCGCAGCGGGAATAAATGCAATAAAAAGATAAATGAAAAATAATACACCTAAACACAATGTCCATAAGTTCAATGAAATCATTCTAAAGAAGTACTTTTTAACTCCTGCAATAAATTCACTGCCTTCCTTTTTAGCCTTCCCTTGCACTCCATTGCTTAAAATATTGAAGTATCCAGAAAATAAAAGTCCAAAAATCAATGCAAACGCTACAATAAGTATAGCCAAAACTAAAATTACTTTTACTGCTGTTTGTGGTACAAGCATCGTATTAACTAAAAATTGAATTATGTTAATGTAAGCATCAAAAGGACTTCCTGCTTTAAACATTGAAACTCCGTAAAATAGCATTATAAAAAGATTTTCAACAATACTTATTATTACACTGAGTATTATAGTTAAAATAAGTATCCATGGCCTTTTGGTTAATAAACGAACTGCAGTGTTTATTGTTCCCATTATTTCCCTTCTTTCTGGCAAAAAGTGTATATACCACACTTTGAGTCTTTGGTTTTCATTATAACTGCATGCATTAATTATTTACATTTAACTATATTATAAGATAGATATAATATAATATTTTAACACATAACAATATAACATATTATCATACTTTTAAAAAATCTCAAATAATTTTTAAGCGCTCTGTTAATGTTTTGAAAAGTCCTTCGGTTTTGGAAAATGAATATTTTGGTGCTTGTTACTAATTTATTTATAGTAAAACAACTGATACTTCACCTTTAGTTAATATCCCTCATGCTCAGTGAAATTCTCTTTCTATCAACATCAACCTCAAGAACCCTAACTTTGACAATATCACCAACAGCCACTATTCCCATTGGATTCTTTACAAACTTGTCAGCAAGCTGTGAAATATGCACAAGCCCGTCTTGATGTACACCAATATCAACAAAAGCTCCAAAGTCAGCAACATTTCTTACAGTTCCTGTAAGTACCATTCCAGGTCTTAAATCCTCCATGCTAAGTATATCTGTACGAAGTACAGGCTTTGGCAGTTCGTCTCTTGGGTCTCTTCCAGGCTTTAGCAACTCATTTACAATGTCTCTTAATGTGGGCACTCCAACTTCAAGTTCTTCTGCAACCTTGACTATTCCATATAGCTCAACCTTTTTATCCAACCCCTGCAGCTTTTTAAGCTTTACATCTGATAATTCATAATCCATTTTTTCTAAAAGCTTTTTAGCAGCTTTATAGGATTCGGGATGGACAGAGGTGTTATCAAGTATATTGTCACCATCAGCTATTCTAAGGAAGCCAGCACATTGCTCAAAGGTTTTGTCGCCAAGCTTTTTAACCTTTTTAATTTCGCTTCTATTTTTAAATTTACCATTTTGTTCCCTATACTCTACTACATTTTTGGCAATAGCAGCTGATACCCCTGAAACATATGATAATAACGGTGCAGAAGCAGTATTCAAATCAACTCCAACATTATTTACGCAAGCCTCTACCACACCGCCTAAAGATTCATCCAGCCTTTTTTGATTCATATCATGCTGATATTGTCCCACACCAATAGCCTTTGGATCAATCTTTACCAATTCTGCTAACGGATCCTGAAGTCTTCTAGCAATTGAAACTGCGCTACGAAGTGCCACGTCAAAGTCTGGGAACTCATCAGCTCCAAGCTTTGATGCAGAATATACAGAAGCACCCGCCTCACTAACAACCATATAATAAACTTTTCTGTCTATCTCTCTTAAGAGCTCAACTACAAACATTTCTGATTCTTTTGAAGCTGTACCATTTCCAATGGAGATAATATCTACCTTGTACTTTTCAATTAATTTTTTAATCTTAACCTTTGCCTCTTCCACTTTATTTTGAGGCGGAGTAGGATATATT
>JAEWZA010000354.1 GCA_023395575.1 Bacillota bacterium | reverse complement strand
AAATAAATACTGTACTATAAATGGCGAAAGCAAAATTATAATATATTTCAGTGAACCAATGAATGAAGCCCAGATGCTTGATAAATCCAGCTACAAAGTTGCTACAACTCCTGGTGCAATTTATGCTCCTTTGGGAACTGATGATACAGTTTCTAAATTATCTGACAGTTCGGTTATAATTGATATTTCTAAAACGGTAGCTTCTCCTAACGTCATGGTATCACCTATTAAAGATTTATCAGAAAAAAGTTTGCATGGCTCAATCGTGCCTATTTATTTATATCCTATAAATGAAGAAACGGTTATGGTAAATTCCCTAGATTTAATAGCAAAAAACAAGGTAAAGGTTACTTTTAACACTAATCTGGCTACATTCGCTAATAACGATATATCTTTTATCGGAGTTACTGGGAGTGCAATAGTGCCTGCATATATAGAATCAATAGTACTTAACTATGATTATAATACAGAAGTAGTAATGGTTCTTAATCAAGAACTGAGTACTGACGGTAGGTACAACGGTTCTGTTGTATCAGCAGTTACCAAAGAAGAATGCTATTCAAAATCTGTTTTAGGAACTAAATTGTCTCCGTTACAAGCTATTTTCATTAAGGATAAGGTTGCTCCTGAAGTTATCACCTATGACCATGATTCTGATGACTTAACAGATCCTGTAGAAAAGGTTATTTTATCAGGTGATATTTTATCTGCTATAGTTGATGGTAAAGTACCAAAAGATACAACGGGAACAATAACTATAGCCTACAGTGAACCAATTCCTTATTATACTCTTTCTGTTCTGACCTTTGTTGTTGAGGGATATACTGTAACAGCTATTTCAAATGGCGTAAGTAATAGTGAAGTAGTATTATCTATAAAAGCTAATTCAGACAATACTCCAGCAAGAACTACAGTAAGGCAGGTATATAATATTATTGATTATTCAGATAATATATTTTTATCAAACAAAGCTTGGTCAGTAAGATAAGCTTTTTGAAAGTATAATCTTTGAGCCTATTGTAGTTAATTGCTAATAACTTAAAACCTCCAAATGATGTATTTATTTAACATCAACTTGGAGGTTTTTATATAGTTATTTGGAACGACTAACCGAAGATTTTGTTTCAATACTATGAGCAGCTTTGCTTGATAATACTAGACAAAGCGATAATAAAAATAGTATTCTATTTTTCCAAAAGCTATCTCAATGCATAACCCAGCTGACCCATATAATCTATTATGCTCTTTGCAAAACCATTTATATCATCGCTAGCAAGGGTCTTTTCATTTGAGCCAATAACAAATCTGAAGGTCATACTCTTTTTGCCATCTGGCAAGCCTTTGCCTGTATAAATTGTAACAAACTCAAAGCTGTTTAAAAGCTCAGACTTAAAGCCGCGAATATCTTCAATCAGCTTATCAAATGTAACCCCATTGTCAACCAAGAAGCTGTAGTCCAGCTTAACTTCAGGGAATTTGGATAAATCCTTATATTTAATTACACTATAGTCTATAGCTTGCAGAAGCTCTCTGTTTATTTCCAATACTGCTACATTGACCTTTTTACCGATATTCTTTTTAATTGAAGGATGTACTACACTGATATAACCAATTAACTTGCCATTATAGCTTATATCAACTGATTTCATTGGATGAACCCAATTAAATGCACTTGTACATACAGCAAATTCAGGGATAATATTTTTCAAGGTTTTAGCTAAATAAGTCATTATTCCCTTCAAATCATAGAACAGTTCATCCTCACTCTTTACCTTACTTCCAAGCAATATACAGACATTCTTTTGTTGTTCACATTTCTCCTTTGGATTTGCAGCAGTGAATACACTTCCAATTTCAAAAATAGAAAAATCCTCATATACCTTTTCATTCTTTTCGGCAAAACCAATCATACCAGGAACCATACTTTCTCTTAAAGTATTTGCGTCCTGAGCTTGAGGATTCATTACCTTAACCTGACCATTAGTTTCAATTTCCATCTTAGCATTATAGGTGTTATCATACCAAATGTAGCTCATTACCTCGCTTGCACCAAATCTTTCAGAAAGCAGCTCTTTAATTTTGTGGTCTAAAAGCCTATCCTCGTTATATTCAAGAGGCTTTAAAGCGATATCTAAAGTCTGTGGAACTATATTGTCATAGCCATATATTCTGGTGATTTCTTCTATTATGTCAACCTTCATTGTAATATCTTTTGTTGCTCTGAAGGTCGGAACTTTTATTTTGAAGGTTTCACCCTCAACTTCAACCTTGAATTCTAATGATTTCAATATTTCAACCATTTTGTCCTGTGATAAATTGTTTCCAATATATCTGTCGATATATGGCTTCGTAATTGTAATATCAATTGGCTCTAGCTTTTGGCAGTAAGCATCAGATAAAGCTGATGCAAAAGTAATACTTGGATTCATATCCCTCAACAGCTTAACAAATCTTTGAATTGCCATAACCGTAATATTAGGGTCAAGGCATTTTTCGTAACGGGCACTTGCCTCTGTACGTAAGCCAATTTTAGTTGAACTCTTCCTAGTTGAAGGACCATCAAAGGTAGCTGACTCTAATAAAATTGATGTGGTATCCTCTAACACCTCAGAATTTTCTCCGCCCATTATTCCTGCTATAGCCACAGGTCTTTCCTTATTGCAGATAAGCAATACATCCTCAGGCAAATTTCTTTCAGTACCATCAAGTGTCTTGAACAGTGTAGGCTCTTTTGTTGACCTGACAACGATACCGCTTTCCACCTGTCTGCTGTCGAAGGCATGCATTGGCTGTCCTAGCTCAAGCATTAAGTAGTTAGTTAAATCAACCAACGGTGAAATTGGTCTCATTCCGCAGTAGAACAACCTTATTTTCATGTTTAACGAGGTTTCTAAATTTGTTGCCCCATCAATCTTAATGCTGGAATATCTAAGACATTTTTCGGTATCTTCTACATTAATATCAACCTTACTCTTACCTTCTGAGCCAGCTAAGCTATCTATTTGCATTGGCTTTAATTCTCTGCCGTAAATAGCTGCAATTTCACGTGCAATACCATAGTG
Organism: Bacillota bacterium; assembly: GCA_023395575.1. Lineage (GTDB taxonomy): Bacteria > Bacillota > Clostridia > Acetivibrionales > DSM-1351 > Ruminiclostridium. The sequence continues at coordinate 4,145 of JAEWZA010000354.1, read as the reverse complement.
TCCCCATAAATCAGGTCTGTTAGTAAGTGACTTATTATCTATTTCTACAATAACATCATCAATATCAATTATAGATTTTATGTCTGTACCTGGTGCGTAATCTCCTTCTAAAATCATAAGTCCACTGTGGTCATCGCTTATACCAAGCTCCTGCGCTGAACAGAGCATTCCAAAGCTTTCTACACCAACTAGCTTTACTTTCCCAAGCTTAGGAAGCTTCTTTACAGAACCACCTATTTTTGCTAATGGTACCAAAATGCCTTCAGTTACATTTGGAGCTCCGCATACTATTTGCAATACTCCGTCACCCGAATCAACCTGAGTAATTTTAAGCTTTTTGGACTCTGGATGAGGAACAACGCTGATTACCTTACCAACTACAACATTCTGAATGTCCTGACCAACAAACTCCACCTCTTCAACTTCTGCTGTAGACATTGTAAATCTATACCAAAGCTCTTTTATATCTATACCATCTAAGTTGACATAATCCTTTATCCAATTTAATGAAATTTTCAATTTACTTTCCCCCTATCTTACTGAAAATTGTTCCATTGCTCTCAAATCTCCTGAGTTGAGAACACGAATGTCGCTGATTCCATATTTCATCATTGCAAGTCTTGTCAGTCCTACTCCAAAAGCAAAGCCTGTATACTCTTCAGGGTCAATACCTCCTGCACGAAGAACATTTGGATGAACCATTCCACAAGGCAATAATTCTATCCAGCCAGAATGTTTACAAGTAGGACAGCCCGAACCACCGCATATCATACAATTTAGATCCAATTCAAAACCAGGTTCTACAAATGGGAAAAATCCAGGTCTTAATCTAACCTTAACATCTCTTTTGAATATCTCTGACAACAGTATTTTCATAACATATATTAAGTTTGCAATAGAAACATTTTTATCTATCATCATACCTTCAAGCTGGAAGAAAGTATTTTCATGGGAAGCATCAGTGCTTTCATTTCTGAAGCATCTGCCAGGAGCTATAACCTTTAGTGGTGCTCCATATTTCTGCATAGCTCTTACCTGACATGGTGAAGTATGAGTTCGAAGTAGTGAGCCGTTCTCAAGCCAGTAAGTATCCTGCATATCTCTAGCAGGATGATTCTTTGGTATGTTAAGAGCCTCAAAGTTAAAAAACTCCTCTTCTACTTCAGGTCCGTCAACAATATTGAAGCCCATACCAGTAAATATTTTCTCTACTTCCTTTTGAACAATAGTAACTGGATGCAATGAACCCACTTGGAATTTTGTGCCAGGTAATGAAATATCAAAGCTTGAACCCTTGCTCAATGACTTTTTGACATCATTATTACTGATTTCTTTGAATTTTGCCTCCAATAATTCACTCAATTCATTTTTTAGCTCATTTGCCTCTTGACCAAACTGCTTTCTCTCTTCAATTGCCATGTTTTTGAGATCCTTGAGCATATCTGTCAATTCACCCTTTTTACCTAAGAGCTTTACTCTAAGCTCTTCAACCTCATTGCTTGTGGCAGCTGCTTTTATTTTGCCAAGAGCTGCATCCCTTAAATTACTGATTTTTTCAATCACGCCTATTATCTCCTTTCATATTATGTCCATAGCCTTAAAATACGCATAGTATTGAACAACATTTGAGGACTACCTCCCGTTGCCAAAGATGCGGCTATTTAAAAATGTGATACACATTTTAAATGCAAATTACTATAAGTTACAGACACGGACCAATCTCCATTTTGGGTTTTTACTCAATTTCCATAATAAGTTTGAACACCAACAAATATAAAATTGAAAAGTTGAGTTTTTTGTCAACATCAATTTCATGTCTAATTTAATACAAAAAATAAAGCCCTCATCCCAAAAAAAGGGACGAAAGCATTTTTCGCGGTACCACCCAGATTTTCCAGCAATATAGTTAAGGCTTTTTGACAAAACAATACTTGAATATTATTTTCAAGCTACCTTTGTTTTAAGCCTTCCTAAAAGTCAAATAATATCTCAGTTACGAATATGATATCGTTTAAAGCTTTAGATGTAATTGACTGAGTAAACGAAGTTTACTTTAGTAAAATGCAATTTACTTGAGTCCATTCATTGACTGGAGTAAATGTATTTACTTCAGGAACCTATATAAACTAAACTCTTGTAATCTTTAACGGCTTTAACCGGCAACTCCTACATAATACAGTGTTTCATATATAAATCCAGCAAATTTACCAACCCTGCTTAAAATATACACTATACTGTTCAAAGCTACAGCTCAAGAGGGAACTTGGGCAAGTAGTCTGTTAAAGGTATTTTCAGCCGATGATACCTTATCTCTGCAACATCTATTCTCGCTTACTTTTCTCCATCATTGCCTTTATTTATTTGATTATTATGCCAGCTTTAAATTAAACGGTATTTTTTACAAACCAGTTATATGTAGAATATTATAGCAATATAAAATTAAACATTCAAGGGTGGAATTTTATTATTTAAATTGTATTGAGTATTTTTTCTATTCTGTAAACTATTTTGTAAATTATTGTTTACTTTTTCCTTTTTTTTATATTAAAATACCATATTGTGAACATTTTAACATTGGAGGAATAACTTATGAAAATATTAAAGAGCATTATAATAGCAATAATTAGTGCATGTATTTCACAGCTTTTATGCTATTTTGTTATTGACGATGTATTTGTATATTTTGCAACTAACAATATAACATTTCTTTTCTTAAGATTGTTTTTGGCAATTGTAATCTATATCTCTATTAATTGGATTATCAAAAATCCAATTCGAACAATTGAGAAGGATATGCTTTTAATCAGTTATATTTTACTGGCTGTTTGTCTTTCTTTACTTAGATTTAAATTACATTCAGTAGAGCCTAACTTTAATATACTTAATATAATTAATTACTCTAAAAAAACTCTACTTCTAAATACTTTATTTTATATTCCAGTTGGTTATTATCTGAAAGGCAGACTAAGAATAAAAACTCTATTAATTTTCAGTATTTTTTTAGCTTATATAGCAATAATTGAGTTGCTCCAACAATCCTTAAAGGTAGGTATATTTGACATAAACGACATTATATTAAATTCATTCGGGTTTACAATGGGTTTTATAACAAGAAAATTCATTCAACATCTTATGTCTGATAGAAATATCAATAAAAATACAATAACATAGGTAATAATGTGCACAATTATTATAAATAAAAATTTATTAGGGAGGTTTCTTATGAAACTTAGTAAACTTAGATTGCTTACAGTTCTGGCAGTATCCTTTGGTTTAATTTTTTCGGTACAAGCATTTGCAAAAACATTATCAGGTAGCCTAGACACCTATAGTGGAACAGGTTTTTCTGATGTTGGACAAATATCTGTTGATAGTTTTTCAATTAGTGATACCGACTTTTATACTAATACTCAAATAACTGCATCACAAAGATGGCCTGGCACATATGCAGGAATCACTCTTATTCCTATGTTAAAAAGCGGTTCAGGATATTCAGCTGTTTCAGGCAAATCAAATTCTTTTACTGCAACCTCTAGTACTGGATATGTTACACAATCATTTACAGGGTTAACAAGTGGTACATATAAAATATATTTCCAATCCCAATTCCAAGAAAATGGTTTAAATTTTAACGGTACAGTGTATAACAATTATAACTAATCTTTAAGCATTACTAAGGTATAGAACTAGCCTATCTCTAGATATTGGCTAGTTCTATACCTTTTCATAAAATCATACCAACATTCACATTTTAAATATATATTACATTTAATAATTCGATACCAAACATTCTCTAAATGCAAAATTTTATAGAACAAGTAAAATGTAAGTTCATTTTTAATCCTCTGTAATTTCCTCTTTCATTTTGTTTACAGCATCTTGTCTTCTGGAATTTTTTTCGATTAATCTTTTTTTCAATAAATCATCACTTGTTTTTTCAAGTATTTCATTTGCAACCTCAGCATTATGCATAGTCTTATTAATTTTAGTTTTAACTCTTTCTTCTTCATTAGCACGGTTATCTGGATTCTTAGTTTGCTTCATATATATGTCCATGTATCATATATCAATATAGAAACATGGACTTATGCACCTCCTTAAAAGTATTTATAATTAGCTTTTTTATTATGTCCAAAAAATGAATT
>JAEWZA010000344.1 GCA_023395575.1 Bacillota bacterium | reverse complement strand
GCTGAATGTATGGATAGCGTAATTAATCAAACATATAAGAATTGGGAAATGATTATAGTTAATGATAAATCGCCAGATAAAACAGAATCCATTGTAAAGGATTATGTGGAAAAGGATCGAAGAATAAAGCTGTATACTCAACAAGTTAATGAAGGTGTTGCAGCTGCAAGAAACAAAGCTATAAAGATGTCTAGTGGAAGATTTATTGCATTTCTTGATTCAGATGATTGCTGGAAGCCAAATAAACTTGAGAGCCAAATCCAATTTATGATTAAAAATAGATGTGGGTTTTCTTTTACAGAATATGAAATTATGGATAATAAATCAGCCAGTACTGGTAAAGTTATTCATGTTCCTGATAAAATCAATTACGAACAGTATCTAAAGAATACGATTATAGGATGCTTGACAGTAGTAATGGATAAGGAAATACTTGGTGATATTGAAGTTGAAACTGGAAATTTAGAAGATGTTTTAACATGGATGAAGTATCTAAAAAGAGGTTATGTTGCAGAGGGATTAAAAGAAAATCTTGCTTATTATAGAGTATCTGAGAATTCTGTATCCAGTAATAAATTTAGAAACGCTAAAAGATATTTTATATGCTTAAGGAAACACCAAAAATTATCGTTTGTAAAAAGTTTATATTGCGAATTTTTTTATATATTTAATGCAATAAAGAAAAGATTATAAGTATATATTGGATTTGTAAATGTATAAGATGTTAGGAGATTTGAGCACTAATGATTAGAGTTTTACATGTTGTAGCAACTGTAAGTATTAATAGTGGTGTGATGAGTTTTATAATGAATTATTATAGGAACATAAATAGAGAGAATGTACAATTTGATTTTTTATGCTGGTTGAAAAGCGATAACATATATGTTGATGAAATAAAACGTCTTGGTGGAAATGTTTACTATATTCCAAAACCGGGGTTATCAAAAAAGTATAGAGAAGAAATAGTAAAATTTTTTGAAAATCATTCTCGTAAATATAATATTTTACACCTTCACGAGGTATATCTTAATATGTTTATACCACCAATTGCTAGCAAATATGGTATTAAACATACTATTGCTCATAGTCATACAACTATGTTTTCAGATAAGAAGCTAAATGCAATGAGGAATCGACTACTCTGCTTGCCGATAAAGAAAATGGTTAGCAACTATTTTGCTTGCTCAGAAGCTGCAGGGAGATTATTATATGGTAAGAAATATATAGAAATGGGCAAAGTAAAGATAATTAATAATGCTATAGATTGTGAGAAATATCAGTATAATGAGAATATTGGAATCAAGACTAGAAATGATATGAAGCTTGAGGGAAAGTTTGTAATTGGGCATGTGGGGCGGTTTAATCCGCAAAAGAATCACATGTTTTTAATTGATATTTTTACTGAAGTCATAAAGTATAAACCTGACAGTGTCCTTATGCTTATTGGAACAGGACCGTTGCAAGAACAAGTTGAAGAAAAGATAAAAACAAAGGGTATAACTGATAAAGTCATGTTATTAAAGCATAGAAGTGACATACCTGATTTGCTGCAGGCAATGGATGTGTTTGTTTTGCCATCAATATTTGAAGGTTTAGGCATTGTATTGATAGAAGCACAGGCCTCTGGTTTAAAGTGCATCACTTCTGATGTTGTACCTAGTGAAGCAAAAGTTACGAATAATTTGATATATATGAGCTTAAATTCAAGTGCATTAGACTGGGCAAATACTATTATTGAAAGTCATAGTGATTTTAAAAGAGTAAATGAAATAAAAGCGGTTAAAGAAGCTGGTTATAATATAAAAACTGAGGCAGAAAAGTTAGAAAGAATCTATTTGAGTATATCCAAAGAAGAAGGGTAAGATATTTACAGATAAAATTAATATCTGTGATGTTTTAGGAGTCTATATGAAGAGGATACTAATAGTAACACATTTTTATTACCCTAGGAATATCCCTAGAGCTTTTAGAGCGAAAGAACTGGTAAGTGAATTTAGAAATCAAGGATATTTGGTTGATGTTATTATAAGTGATTATAAACAATTAGTGCAGCATGAAGAATATGATGAAAAACTATTTGAGCATAGAATTGTAAATAATAGTAAGGTTGCTAAGCTTTCAAATAGTCGTATAATATCAATATTAAAGAATGTAGTCACGTATTTTATTGGAGAGAGGTATTTATTGACATCTAGTTCATATTTATATAAAAATATAGATGTATATAAATATGATGTGATAGTATCTATAGGTCTACCGTTTTATGTAAATCTTGTTACAGCTCTTAAAATAAACCGTTGCAGAAAGCCTAATGCTATTTATATTGCTGATTGGAGCGATCCGTTTTATAAGGTTAAAGGGAATCACATTGCACCATATTTTAGAAAATTACAGAAAATTGCTTGTTCAGCGTTTGATTACATAACAATACCGACTAAGACAGCAATTAGTTATTTCAGTGAATATATAAGTGAAGAAAAAATTAGAGTTATACCACAAGGCTTTGATTTTAGTAAAACTAAATTGGCTGAGTATAAGGAAAATGCTGTTATTCAATTTGGATATGCAGGAATTTTTTATAAAAATATTCGTAATCCAGAGAAATTTTTAGAATTTTTAACAAGTATTGATAGAGAGTTTGTTTTTGTATTATATACAATTACCCACGGACCTATTTATACAGATATTCTACAAAGGTATAAACAAATCTTAGGTGATAAGTTACAGATACATGATTTGATTCCAAGGGACGAATGTATTACAAAGCTTAGTCAAATGGATTTTTTGATAAATATTGAAAACAGTTCTTCAAACCAAATACCATCAAAACTAATAGATTATGCACTTACTGGCAGACCCATATTAACTTTTAGTCAAGATGATATTCCTGAAAATAAGATTATTTCTTTTATAAATAGAGACTATTCAGGTGCTATGGAGATTGATTTAGAGGCGTATAATATAAAAAATGTTTGTAAGCAATTTATAAATTTGTTTAATAAAAAAGAGGGTGAATTTAATTAATATTACATTAAGTAAAATATTTAGGGGGAGAGATTATTTCCTATTATATATAATACTATTTAGACTTTCACTTGATTTTTTATATGTGTTTGTTTTAAAAGATTATAGTAAATCAAGTGAATTGCTGTCCACTGGAATATTCAACCTTGAAATTAACATAGCTAAGTATATATTATCTTGGTTAGTATTTTTAGTATTTTTAGTTTTTTTAAAAAGATGTATTTTGCGCACAAGGAACAAAGCTTCTGAAATTATAATTTTAGGCTTATATATAATGAGCTTCATTCCATCCATATCATTATTTGGACTTGCGAATCTAGACTATGAATTTTTAGTTTATTTCACTATGTTTTGGGCATTATTATTAGGCTTAACATTTTTATTATGCAACATCAAGTACAAGCATACGAAAAAATTTACTTTAAAAAACAGTTTATTAAATAGTGAGAAGTTTAAATACTATACATGGATTAGTATAGTTATTGTATTTTGTTTTGGAGTAATATTAATTTCATGGAAATATAGTGGCTTAAGGCTTAATCTAACTTTGGACTCTGTCAAAATTTATGAATTAAGAGGTCAGGTTGAATTAGGCACACTACTGGATTACTTTAGAAATAATGCAATGTATATAGTTATCCCATTTGCTGCAATATACTGTTTTCAAAAGCGAAAATGGTTATTATTATTTTTTTTGGTATGGATACAACTTTTATTATATGGGATTGATAACCAAAAAGCAGCATTATTTATTTTGCCAGTTTCTATTTTAGGATATGTTTTTTATAAGAAATACTTTATCGGTTTAATACCAAAATTTTTGGTGTTAGGCAATATTTTTATTTTTATTGAAGCGATGATTGGAAAATCAACATTTTTGATTAGCACCTTACTTGAAAGAATCTATTATATACCTGCAATATTAAGTAATTGTTATTTTGAATATTTTAGAGATAGCTCACCTGTACTACCATTTGTGAGTCTGCTACAGAAAATGGGTTTGGTCACAAACTATCAATACAAAGCAGGGGTGCCATACCTAATAGCAGATAAGTTTTTAAATAATCCTCAAATAAGTGCTAATACAGGAATGTTTGGGAGCGCATTTTCGTATGGGATAGTTGGTGTAATTCTAATACCAATTGCATATGCGTACCTTTTTCATTTATTAGACTTGGCTACATCAAATCTAGAAATAAAAACATTCATATCAGTGTTGATTGTTTTAGTTTATGTTATTACAGGTGCTACAATATTTGTAGTAGTATCAGTATATGGATTTATATTGGCTATTATTATGCTATGTTTAGTAAATAATAACAGCAGATTTCAAATAGTAAAAAATACGGCACACAAAAAGAATCTATAAAGTACACTTTTTGTTGATACTGCATTTAGGATATACTAAACCAACTTTCTATTTGGTACGTTACAGTATCGTTAGACATTTTAAATGTGCGAAAGTTGATATTTTAATATAAAGATACACAAGGGTTAATGAGGAGTAAGTTGATGTCCATTAGAATAGCAAGTAAAATTAAAAAGAGAATACCTTTTGATTTTTTTCAAGTATTTGCTTTTGATATAGTTTCAAAAATATTTATGATTATAATTACAATTTTATTGATAAGACTACTTACCCTTACTCAATATGATGATATTGTAAAGTTTACAGCCATATCTGGGCTATTTTTAGGAATATTGGGTTCGGGGATTTCTATTTCATATATAAGATATTCAACTGAGCAGATTTCTAGAGGAGAGAAAAGCTCAGTAGGGTTGCATATAGTTAGTTTCATAATCATTATAGGTCTTTCTCTTTTCATGCTAATTTTAGTGCCTATTTTTACAAATTTGTACAAGACATCTACAGAGCTTGTTGTTTATGCCTCCTTTTATGGAATTGTTTTATCATTAATAAACATGAATCAAGCATTTTTTCAATCTCGGGAGGCGTATGTAAAATCAGGTATTGTAAACAACTTTAGAAATGTATTTATGCTATTTGCATTAATATGTGCCATAATTTTTTTCGCTGAATTAGATACCAAGGTTGTATTTCTGATATATATTGTTAGTGGATTGCTAGCCCTTATTTTTGGGATGGTTAAGATATATAAAGGTGTACATTTTTCAGATATTTTTTCCGATTTAAGCAAGTGTAAATTGATGATTAAAGATAGTTTTTCTATTGTTATTTATTGTGTTTTTATTAATTTGTTGAATCAAGTGGATATTATTATGATTACCAACATGATGACTAAAGAGGATGTTGCTATGTATGGTATAGCTTTAAAATACTATTCGCTGTTATTAACCTTGCTACCATCTATTCAGGCTGTACTGAAAGTGAGAACGTCAAAAAAAGAATATATTGATGATGCAAGTCAACGAAAGAAATTTAGTACAAGCTGGTTGAAAAAATCTGGGCTTATTATTATTCCATCTTGTACACTAATAATCTTAACAAGTGGTATATTTATGCCAATATTAAATGGGCATAAATATGATGGTTCAATTAATGCCTTTAGAATTCTAGTTATTTGTGTTGCAATTAGCTATTTGTTTGCATCAAATACATCCTTAATGATAACTGCAAGGAAGTATAAACAGTTGTACTTACTTGCTTTAGTTGCACTGATTTTTAATTTCGTAGCCAATTGGTTTTTCGTCCCAATATGGGGGATAAATGCGGCAGCGGCTAATACATTGATTTCACAAGCAATAGTAAATGTATCGGCTACTATTTTTATTATATTTGATAAAGGAGAATTATCAATATGAGGTCTTACTTTATCATTTGCAAAAATTTTATTAAATTTAATTCAATTATTAAAAGAACTTTTATTAAAAAATTATTGTATAAGGCTAAGCT
>JAEWZA010000324.1 GCA_023395575.1 Bacillota bacterium | reverse complement strand
CACATCATCACCCACAAGCTCTCCTGTACAGCCAGTAGTTACTACAAATAAGTCTCCATCATAAATGGCAAGAGTAGATTTTATCAAATCATCAAGTTTCTTCACTCCACCAAATACAATATCATTCTCTCCTACATTTGCACTCGGTACATTTCCACCGCCCGTACTAATGGAGCCCTGAAATCCATTTTCGAATCCCAGAAAGAAATACTGCTTATACATACAGCCCGGTCCGCAGTTAGCAATAGGAATTCCACCCTTGATTGCTACCACAGAATATGCTCCACCTATAGCACAGGCATAATGCGGATGTACTATCGTACTACTCTTTTTATGTATTTTTGTAATATTTTCAGCCATAGCTAAATTCCCCTTTATTAAAGTTTTACTATTTCATCAAGAATTTCGGGATGCTTTGCCAGAAGAAACGGATCCTCCTGTGAGCTCCACCATTCGTTGTAAGGACTTTTAACATGTCTTAAAAGTACTTCATTAAACTTCTTTCTTGCAAGAATATCCAAAAGCACCTCGCCAGTTCTGATTATTCCGTCATAGCCTACTGGAAAATGTTCGTCCCCCATTGCCAATGATGGTATGCCAAGCTTTGCCGCCTCTGGTGCAAGTCCCTGATGGCGTATTATTACAAAATCCGTTTTAACACGCTTAAACAAAGCATTTAGCTGGAATGCTTGCGTCTTGCTTACGGTGAAATACTGTATATCTCCATACGTATCAATCAGCTCATGCAGAGTATCTTGATTTTCGTGTCCTCCGTCGTATACGGGGTCGTGGTGGAATACAACCGAACCCTCAACACCAATACCAAGCTCGCGAAGTACTGAAATCAAGCTGTGTGCATAGGATGAGCCTGTCATAACAAACCCGTTTATTCCTTTGAATTTTTCTCTTAATTCTTTAATCTTAGGAAGAATTCTTTCATGCTCACTTTTTATATATTCTTCGGTTTCCGCCTCTTTACCAACTATCTTTGCAATAGCTCTGAGCCATGCATCTGTTCCTGTAATTCCATATGGTTGTGGCGCATCAATCTGAGGCACACCGAAATGCTCCTCAAGTGCCGTTGCCATATAAGAGCCGAGTGTGTGGCAAAAGGTTGCCGTTGCAACAGCTTCAGAGGCTTGTGCAAGTTCATCATAGCTAGCCATGTCAATCATATAATTCACTCTGAGGCCAAGCGGTTTCAATATTTCCGTGAAATAATCAGTGCCCCAAAGTGCGACGATATTAATTAAATCCTTCTGCTTCTCTGGTTGACGCTTTACAATCTGACGAAGGACACCATGCTGTGAAACGTCAAAACCGGTGCTCCAATGCTTTGAACGAAATCCCTCGCAATGTAGTGGAATAACCGTAATTCCAATTTCATCCTCCATCTCTTCTGCAATGCTGTCAATATCCTCCCCGATAATGGCTGTTGCACATGCCATCGAAATGAAAATCGCCTTTGGATTAAATCTCTCTTTTGCATCGCGTATTGTCTGCCTAAGCTTATCTGATGCTCCAAATACCATATCGTTTTCCAGAAGGTTTGTACTGTAAATCTGTAAATTCTGAGGCGGTTTGTTTCTTCGTCCCAAGCCCATATTAAATGCAAGATTGAACCAAGGATTGTCAGCAGAGCAACCAATTGGCGCATGCTGAATGAGTACACAGTCAGTAATATTTCCTATCTGACATTCAACAATAGCATTAGCGCACATTGTTTGCTGATTAATTGGTGAATTCAGCTCACATAATCGGCAGGTTTTCTGTTTATCACCTTCTCCATGTTTTCTTTGACTTCTTAGTTCATAGTTAGATTCCTTCCAAAGCTTTGTAGCCGAACCATCCCATGCAGTTATAGTTCCCAATCTCATCTCGCGGTTTTCAACTGCTGTCATATCTAAATTGATTGTCTTTTTTGCCATATTCATCATCCTTTCAATGTTATCCGTATAAAGAGCTGTGGATTATCAATGCATTCTCTAAATGCTATTAGTGGCCCTTACATTTGCAGCTATACGAATAAAAAAGCATCACTATTAACAATTATGTTAGAAATATCCCCTACACAAAAGCTGCGTTGGGGATAGTAACTAATGTATATATATGTATATAAAGTAAATTACTATCGGCTGAAGCCGATAGTAATTTACTTTAAGAGGGAGATATTACTTTACAGCATCAAATGCAAAATTTAGCGCGCCTATTAGATCATCTATACTTTCAATACCTATTGAAAGGCGAATTGTGTTTGGCTTGATCCCCTGTTCCAGCAATTCTTCCTCAGACAGTTGTGAATGAGTTGTGCTTGCCGGATGAATTACAAGCGACTTAACATCAGCTACATTTGCAAGCAATGAAAAGATTGCAAGATTATCTATAAACTTCTGCGCTGTCTTGTCGTCACCCTTGATTTCAAATGTAAATATAGAGCCACCACCGTTAGGAAAATATTTTTCGTACAACTTATGACTTGGCTCATTTTCCAGCGACGGATGATGAACAGCCTCAACCTGCGGATGCTTCTCAAGATAGCTGACAATTTTAAGTGCGTTATCAACATGGCGGTCTACTCGTAGCGAAAGCGTTTCTAGCCCCTGTAAGAACAGGAATGCGTGGAATGGAGAAAGCGTAGAACCTGTGTCACGAAGCAAAATTGCACGAATGTAGGTTACAAAAGCTGCTGCACCCACCGCATCGGCAAATGAAATACCATGATAGCTTGGGTTTGCTTCCGATATCCAAGGATATTTGCCAGAACCCTTCCAATCAAACTTGCCACTGTCAACAATAACACCACCTATCGCAGTACCATGACCACCAATAAACTTAGTAGCTGAATGTACAACAATATCCGCGCCATATTCAATGGGTCTTACAAGATAAGGTGTTGCAAAGGTGGAATCAACCACAAGTGGAATGTTGTGCTTGTGTGCAATTTTTGCGACTTCCTCAATATCAATGATATTGGAATTAGGATTGCCAAGAGTTTCAATAAAAATTGCCTTAGTGTTTTCCTTAATGGCTGCCTCAAAAGAACCTTCAATCTCTGGATTAACAAATGTAGTAGTAATTCCATTAGTGAGCGGAAGAGTGTTTGCCAGTAAATTATATGTACCGCCATATATTGTTTTGGAGGCAACAATATGCTCACCACTGCGTGCCAATGCAGTGAAAGTGTAGTTGACGGCAGCTGCACCAGAAGCCACTGCTATAGCAGCAACGCCGCCTTCAAGAGAAGCTATTCTCTTCTCAAAAGTTTCACTAGTTGGATTTGTAAGTCTGCTATAGATGTTTCCGGCATCTCTAAGACCGAAACGGTCTGATGCATGCTGTGAATTATGAAATACATAAGAAGTTGATGCATAAATGGGAACAGCTCTGGCATCTGTTACTGGGTCTGCCTGCTCTTGACCTATATGTATTTGTCTAGTTTCAAAGCCCCATGTGTTAGTATCCTTAATATTTGACATTTTATATCCCTCCTAAATTTAAAGTAATTTTAAAATTATAGTTAAATAGATTCTACATCTAGTTGATTTCACTACTTTAGTTCCCTCTGTATTTGCTCTGCTAGTATTATGTCATTGAATAATATAGCTGTCTAATACATAAAAACAATGTAATATTATAGGTAAAATCTATATTATCTATCAGTATTTTACATTTAACACCTTTCTGCAATATTGCTTTTCTCCCTCAGAATAAGTTGCAAGATACCTTTTAATCTCTTCAATATATAAAGTCCCCATTTTGCTAAGCATACTATTTTTTTTAACGATATATCCTATTTCCATTACACTGTTAGGATTCAAATCGTCCGCTTCAAACGCCACAGCAACGAAATCCGTACCGTTCAACTCTTCACAGATAATTCCTGAACACAGGGTATAACCATTTAGCCCAATCATCAAATTTAGCATGGTTGCACGGTCAGATGCCTTAATGGTCCTCGGATATTCATTGGTACTCAGGATTTCCTCTGCAAAATAAAACGAACTAGTATCCCCCTGTTCAAAAGAAAGAGAAGGATATTCATCAAGCTGTGAAAAATGAATTGATTTTTCTTGCGCCAGTGGATGCCCTTTCCAGAGATACACATAGGCCTTGCAGTCAATTAACTTATGGAATTCAAGATTGCTAGAGCTTAGAAGCTTCTTGATTATTTTTCGGTTGAAATCACTTAAGTATAGTATCCCAATCTCGCTTCTAAAAGTGCTAACATCATTGATGACTTCGTGCGTCTTTAATTCTCTGATAGCAAATTCATACTTTGAGGTGTCAAATACTCTTACCATTTCAACAAATGCTTTTACTGCAAAGGAATAGTGCTGTGTAGAAACACCAAATTTCTTCTTCTTGCTCACATGTTTTCCGTATTTCTCCAGAAGCAAATCGTACTGGCTGTATACTTGACGGGCATATAGCATAAATTCCATGCCATCATTTGTCAAAGTCACTCCTTTTCCGCTTCGGTTGAAAATTGTAATGCCTATTTCCTTTTCCAGCTCCTTTATTGCACTTGTCAGTGACGGCTGAGTAACGAATAAAGCCTCTGCAGCCTTATTCAATGAGCCTGTTTCTGAAATAGTTATAACATAATTTAGTTGCTGTAATGTCATATTTCATTTCTCCCATATATATTTTTATGTATGCTTACCAAAGTCAATTGAGGTTCAAAGCTTCAAACCCAAACAACTGGCTTTCAGTGAATATAATTAACTTTTCCTCACTAATTAGCCTCTTTCTTTCATATATAAAAAAGCCCCCTGTAAATACTCTATGTATGTACTTAAAACATACTTAGAAGACAGGCGGCAGAGTCTTTATACAAATACGTTATCAGTCGTACCGAAATAAAGTCCTGCCACCTGCGTTACACAAATAGCAACACAGACAACAGGCCTTCTCATTTAAAGTGAGACTACCAGAGAAAAGCTTGGTTTTGTCGACAATACGTTGATTATTCAATTGATTGGCTATCAGCTTTCGAATTCTCATTAATAACTCTCCTCGTATAATAATGGTTTATCGGATAATTGTCTAAAATTAATTTTCTCTTTTACACAAATTAAACTTGTCAATATAACATGTCAATAACAAACCAATCTATTGTATATTATTCCTATTGGTTTTATAGGTTTTATTATGCTATAATTTCTTTATAATGTCAATACATTTTTAAGTACTTATTCAAGTTTTTTACACACACAAGATAAAATTACTCAAAGCTTCGCAGTTGAACACACTACCTAAAGCCTAGTAATATCAAGTTTAGTTGCACTATTCAAATGAAGAGTCAAATAATTTTTTAATAATACGTTAGTTTAGTGAATAACAAACTATTTGTAAACTTGAGCATCGCTAGACTTATTATTCAGAAGTTGAGGTAGAAATAGTTATATGAATTAGATATATGAGAAAAGCTTGCTTAAGAAATACAATTTTAGTGAAATAACGAAAGTATTATTCATCTATATTTGATATACTTTTCTGCCTCTGCATCCCATCAAAAACAAAATGGATGCCTCCTGTAATATTCAGGAATACATCCATCAAAAGTGCCTAATCATCTAGTTGAATAATTATGTGTTCAAAAAACTGGGTACATATCTGATCTTATGGTCAATTCAAACATTTCTATCTATATAACTTCTCAAATACTAAACATATATTTAATTTCAATTGCCACTTTGACTATAAGCCTTATTTTTATTAACCTGTGCTTCTTTGTAAAACATCATAAATAAACCAGCTGTAGTTCTCTGCGCTAAAGGAATAGTATATTTGCTTAGCTCTGAAAATCTCTTATTTTCGTCTTGAATACGGCTCAATATTTTGTTTACCTTAATAGCACATACTGAATTATGAGTAATGAAGTCTTCAATACTCCTTAGATAGCAGCCCCTATCAGATACAAGATAATCTGGGGAGTCATGAAATGTATCTCTCACAAATTTTTCAAACTTATGATGTTCTTTTAGAAGCTTAATGTTAGCATGCTGCGGTACAGTCATATCCTGTACTAAATGAGCTGCCGCTCCTAAAAAAAACATTGACTTCTTGATGTCATGCGAATTCCAAAAGCTAATAGCAAAAGCATAATAATTTTTAGCAAGTGTAAGTGCATTTGTGTTTCCATAAAGTCCACGATCTTTAACAGGATTATAAAAATGTCCTGAGCTTTTGAAATCCTGATCTGCCCAAACAACTCCTAAATTCAAATCAACAATATAATCTAAAAAGAGCTCATACTGTTCTGTCTTTTTATCATTCTTTAGTATCAATAACGCCTGTATATTTATAGCCTTGTGCACAAAGCACTCTGTTGTCATAACTGCTTTTTTTATAGGATTAATAGCTTTCATTGTATATTTAAAAAGCTTCCCATAAGAATATTCAACAATTTTTGGCATTATTAGCCCCTCTCTAGTCAATACTCGAAGTAGGTTGTATCTTTTATATTATACATCTTTTTATTCTTCAAAAGAATAGCTATAAAAAATTTTTTATTTAAATTTAACTAAATATAAATAAACTTTAAATAGAAAAACTTCGCAGTTGAATATACTACTTTAAGCCTAAAAATATCAAGTATGGTAGCAATATAAAATGAAAAGTCAAATAATTTTTAAGAGTTAGCTTACTAAACAACAAGTCATTTAAAAACTTGAACACAGCTTGGTTTTTATTCAAATGTTGACTTAGCATAATAGTATGTGCAAATGTCAATATAAAAATGTAGGTTTTTTATCATATAAGGATGTCGTTTTTCCGACATCCTTATATGATATTTTTAGTTATCCTCCGTCATGAATTGCATCTGATCTTTGAGCCTATATGATG
>JAEWZA010000312.1 GCA_023395575.1 Bacillota bacterium | reverse complement strand
AGTATATACTGTACTTTTTGGACAACTGCTTTTGCGGAATTTGATGCTTTGATTGAATACTACGAGAAATATAGAAAGTTGCGCTTTAATAACGACTATAACATACCAGACAAAATAGTAACTTCAGAAAGTATCGCTATTCTTAATGAAATTATTGATTCGGGGAAAATAGTCCCTGTGACTTTAGTGACAATGGTTGCAAAACCTAAGTGGAAAAAGCTAAGAGATGAAATAACTAACAATAATAAAATTATTAAAAACAGAGCTGATTTTGAGAATGTGAAATTTATTATATATTACGAATTGCAAAAGACTAGAATACTTAAAAAGGTTAATAAACTATTATCTGAAGTATCTGACAATGCAATTTTAACAATAGATAATTTTGAGGAAAAGGTTAAGCAAAACCGTAATAAAATTTTATTATCCTTAAATTGGTATAAAAATGTTTGGATAAAATTCACTGATGAATTATCCGATATTTGCTCTAACAACGTTAAATTTGAAGAAATTAATGTGATTGATATTGAAAAACCAATTGATTCTATATCACTCTTACTTAATAATGTTTTTATACCTGATTTAAATAAACAAAGAAAATTTGAACTATTAGGTAAGATAATTAATAAATGGACACAGTTTGCTAACTATTTGAATGGATATAAAACGTATGGGCAACCATTTGATGAGCTTATTCAAGCCGTTATTGAAAAAAACACCAATACATATACAATGGCATATGGTTTGCTTTCAATTATTTTAGCAAAGAAAGAAATATATTTAAAAAGATACCAATTACTAGGACAATTACAAATTGTTGCACCAGCTTGGGCTGAAGCCATAAAAAACAGGGATGGAATTCATGGCGAATGCACGTTGCCTGAAAACATAGAATCAGCTTGGAAATGGCGACAACTTAGCAATCAAATAGCACGAATTGATAGTTATGATGCAAATGTAATCCAAAAAGAATTGAACAAGATAAATGAGCAATTAATGTCCAATGCAAGAAGACTTGCTTATGAAAAAGCATGGTATGAAAAGATAAAGAATATAACTGTTGTTCAAACCCAAGCTATTGAAGGTTGGAGGGCAACAATTAAACAATTTGGAAAAGGCACTGGTAAATCTGCACCTGCATTAATGAAAAAAGCAAGAGAATTGATGCCACTTTGCCAAACTGCAATTCCTGTTTGGATTATGCCATTAAATCGTGTAGTTGAAAATTTTGATCCGAAGAATAATAAATTTGATGTTGTAATTATCGATGAAGCAAGTCAAGCTGATATACTGGCTCTTTCGGCATTGTATTTAGGTAAAAAAGTAATTATAGTTGGTGATGACGAGCAAGTAAGCCCTGATACAGTTGGAATAAAAACTGAAGAAGTTAGTGCATTAATTGAGCAACATTTGCATGGAATCCCAAATAGTCATTTATTCAACGGAAAAACTTCAGTCTATGATATCGCAAAAACATCTGGGTTTAAGCCAATGATGTTAACTGAGCATTTTAGATGTTTACCAGAAATTATTGAGTTCAGCAATCAATTATCTTATAACGGTAGAATAAAACCTTTAAGGGATGCCTCAACAGTTAATATAAAGCCTGCACTAATTGAATATAGAGTTCCTAATGCATATAAATCTGCTAATAAAGTTAATAAAGTTGAGGCTGAACATATTGCATCATTGATTTGTGCCTGTTGTGAGGAAGAAGTTTATAATAATAAAACAATAGGAGTAATCTCTTTGTTAGGACAAGAACAATCATATGAAGTAGATAGGGTTTTACAAGTAAATTTAGGTCCTAAAGAGTATGAAATAAGAAAAATTCAGTGTGGAAATGCATCTCAATTTCAAGGTGATGAAAGAGATATTATATTCTTAAGTGTTGTTGAAGGACCGAGTGAAAAAGATGGACCTGTTAGGTTATTAAGTGAAGACGGCAATAATGATATCAATAGGAAAAAGTATAACGTTGCAGCAAGTAGAGCAAAAGACCAAATGTGGGTTGTGCATTCATTAAATCCCGAAATTGATTTAAAACCTAATGATATAAGACTTAGACTAATAAAGCATGCTATTAATCCATCCATTGATAGAAACATAGAAATACTGAACAGAGCTGAGTCAGACTTTGAAAAGCAAGTTATAAATATACTCATTAGCCAAGGTTACAAAGTTATCCCTCAATGGAATGTTGGAACATACAGAATAGATATGGTTATTGAAGATGGAGATAAGCGTGTTGCTTTAGAATGTGATGGAGAGAGATGGCATACTCAGGATGATTTGTCAAATGATTTAAAGAGACAAGCTATTCTGGAAAGATTAGGTTGGAAATTCATCAGAATAAGAGGAAGTGCATTTTATAGAGTCCCTGAAGAAACTATGAAATGGGTTTTTGAAGAATTAGACAGCTATGGAATACGACCAAATTATTTATCTGATGAAACTGATGGTAAAACACAAAACTCTATGATAAATGAAATAATTGATAGAATAAACAGACGTGCAGAACAAATTCGTAGGGAGTGGCATGGGGGAATTATCAACTATGAAACAGAGCAATCAGTTGAACCGTGTACTATAGAAATAGATAAAGATGTTTTTACGGGAGAAACGATAGAACCAGATAATATTACGCAAAAACATATTAGCAAGGCATGTATAGAAACAGCATTTGGAAAATTTGTTATGCCCAATTCTTCAGAAAAAGATATTATGGTCAATGATATTAAACCGGAACAATTAAGCTTTGAACTACCGCTAGATGAAATGGATTTACAGTTATCTATTGAACACATTGCAGCAGCTAGATTGAATAACGTAGATGAGAAGGAATCTCGTGAAAGTAAAATAGAAGCTCGCACTTTAGTAGGTGAAAAGAATACTGATAATAGAGATAATATTTCGTTGTCCAAATCAAGCTCTAATAACAGTGACATATATAAAATATTAAAAGATAAAGGATTTGAGGTTATTGACAATAGATCAAAAGGAGGTGCACTATGGGTTGTTGGTGGAGAACAACTAGGTAAAGAATTAAAATATTTTAGCAAGTTAGGTTTCCACTTCACTTATTCACAAAAGGGAGGTAGAGCAACTGGTCATAAGTCTGCGTGGTATTCAAAAAGCAATGAGAAGTTAAAATGAGTAGCAAAAAGAATTAAAATTTTCGCTATACTGCTGCTACAAAATTGAAATTTCAAATAAATAATATAAATCTATGTGTTTTTGTTCAAAATTGGCTATACTTATAAAATTGGAAATAATCAAGACTTAAATGTTTAAATTGTATATCACTAGAAAAAGCATTTTGAACTTTCTGTTAGGTTTTGGTCATTGAATAGATTGAAAATTTATCAAAAAAAATAATAATTATGTCACCAAGTGATGTCACCGAAGTATGGTGACATCACTTGGTGACATAATTAATTTGACTGCATAAGTATTTCGATATAGAATTAATGTAAATATAAGAAAGGTAATAAATTTTACAATGATTTATGGATATTTAAGAGCTATAGAGAATTGTTCTAATGAAAGAGATATTAGTATTGGAAAGCAGCTTGAAACCCTTAGTAGTCAAGGTATTTCAACAATTTATCAGGATGTAATTACCAGAGATACTATCGGTAAAGAGCATTTTTATCACCTTCTTGATAATTTAGAACAGAACGACATTGTTGTAATTACTAAATTATCAAGAATCGCAGATAATCTTATTGAATTATCCGATGTATGTAGTATTTTTTCAAGTAAAGGAATTGTTTTAAAAGTTTTAGAATTAGGGGATTTGACGTTAAATAGCAATAATATTTCAAGTGAGAATTGGCTTTGTTCATTAAGAAGATTTGAAGAAGATATAAAGTATGAAAAAAAATGTAAGGGTCACTTAATTTCAAGAAAAAATCATCAATCTGATAGTTCAATACCTAGTGGAAGCCCATCTAAATATTCAAAAAAGCAGTTAAGTGAAGCTTTACAACTGCGAGATCGATATACATTTCAAGAAATAGCTAATATTACAGGTATCTGCAAAAGAACATTATTAAGAGCCAGTAAAAAGTTGCAAATATAAAATTAATGTAACGAATATTAATACATAAAAGGTGCTATGCAATGTATTTTTATGCGTTTTCTATAACTTTTTAATTTTCAATAGTTGTAGAAAATATGATAACATGCTAATTTAAAGGGTTTACGAATATTCTACAACAATTTTCATTATGATAAAAATCTTCAGATTTGTTATCCAATTACACGAAATAATAATTTCGTGTAATTGGAGGGACGAAAAAACAAAAGCAATATCATAAAATTATATAATGTAAGTGTGCTTTTTCTTTTTCCTTATTTAATTCACGTTTACGGTATAGTGTTGGAGAATAGTATTTTACTCCTCTTCTCTTGGTGAAGCCAAATACAACAGTGCATTTACAATAGCCGCAGCAACATTGCTGCCGCCCTTACGTCCTCTAGCAACAATATATGGAATGCCTGCCTTCATAATAAGCTCTTTTGACTCAACCACATTTACAAATCCCACTGGTACGCCAATAATTAGTTTCGGTGAAATGTCACCATATTTTACAAGCTTATCAAGTTCAATCAAAGCAGTAGGTGCATTTCCAACAGCTATAACAAGTGGCTTATCAATTGTCGCAGCTTTTCTCATGGAAACAGCAGCTCTAGTAACTCCTTCTTCTTTTGCTTTAGTGGCAACATCTTCATCTGACATAAAAC
>JAEWZA010000311.1 GCA_023395575.1 Bacillota bacterium | reverse complement strand
CATCATATAGGCTCAAAGATCAGATGCAATTCATGACGGAGGATAACTAAAAATATCATATAAGGATGTCGGAAAAACGACATCCTTATATGATAAAAAACCTACATTTTTATATTGACATTTGCATTAGTCCTGCAACTAATATTTTACCCATCAATGTATGTCTTATATACTCAACTTTCCAGTTTAAAATTATAGGTATTCATACTTATCAATGAAAAATATAGTTAAAATAATTGCATTAATTAGTTTTGTAAAAAGGGTTTGCTGAATAAATTCAGTATAATGTTAATAACTCAAACTTCGTACATTAACGCTTAAAAATAAAAGGCTTCAAGCAGTATATCCAAATGCTAAGTTTGATCTAACAAATCAAAAAGCATTGTACCTGCATGCCGAAGTTGCCTATTAAGGTATTGCAATTACATCCAAATTATTCTATATTTAATTAGTCTAGCAACTTACTATTCAATTTTATAAGTACAATAGATTAAAATGTTTGGGAGGCCTTACTTTGCTTGAAATATATATGGTTAATCTTGAAAATAACCTAGAAAAAGAAGCTTTTGATATTCTTCTCTACTATGTGTCTGAGGATAAAAAAGCCCAAATACATAGGTTCTATCATTTTGAAGATTCACAAAGAGCACTTATCGGCAATGTTTTGTCAAGATACGCAATATGTAAAAACTTAAATATTAAAAATTCTGATATCACTTTTGATAAAAATGAGTATGGAAAACCAATTCTGTCAGGTCAGAATAATATTCATTTCAACATCTCTCATTCTGGAAAATGGGTAGTCTGTGCAGTAAGTGACTATCCCGTCGGTATTGACGTAGAGGTAATTAAGCCTACAGAATTTGACATAGCTAAAAGATTCTTTTCAAAAAAAGAATATGATGAACTTCAAAAGCAGCCTGATGATCAAAAACAAGCATATTTTTATAGACTTTGGACATTAAAGGAAAGCTATATAAAAGCAGTAGGCAAAGGACTTTCTATTCCTCTGGATTCCTTTACCGTGAGCGTTGAGAATAGTAATATTGTCAACTCAAATGAAACCCTTGTGGATTATTCCCTGCTTCATTCATCCCTTGACGAAAACACTTTTTATGCCGTTTGCGCCAAAAATTTTGATTCTTGCACAAAAACTATATTCAATGTACAAGAGCTCTTTCATGAAATTTGCAAAACGCTCTAAATAAGTATTTAAATCTATCACTTTAGCATGTGTTCATTAATTATGCTGCATTTTACTAATAACATGAAATTTTTATTAGCAATTCATAGTTCTCATATTTAAAGGAAAGCTTAGCATTAATTGGTATTGGTTAGCAGCAAACCATCCATAATTTCTCATATCTATAAAGGTTTTACGAAAGTCTATTGATTTTCGTAAAAACTATTTTCTTAATTACGTATCTCAATTCCCCCACATGAATCTGGACTCAACTTAACATTGATAAGGTTGAACATCAATATTTAAGCTGGGAAAGTTGAATTACATGAGTATGATTAAACCAATTAGTAGCAAGCACTTTCGGATAAAATGCAATCTATCGTATTGTTAATAATTTTTGTTATTTCTACTGCTTTTTCATTAATAAAAAAGTGATTCCCATCAAATTCATATATTGAAGCCTGCAATAAGGTGTGTTGGCCCCACTCCTTAATTTCATTATAGGATACCTCAGTATCACTTTTTCCATTAAAAGCAGTAATTCCATAATTAAACTTTTTGTCACTGCTTATGTATTTGTAGTCTTCTATAATTCTGTAATCAGCTTTAATAATTGGAATAAATATTTCGCATAGTTCTTTATTATCAACAAGCGCAGTACCTGTTCCTCCTAGCTTACAAACTTCCTCTAAAAATAAATCATCAGGTAATCTGCTTAAATATTTTTCTGCTCTACTAGCGCTGGGAGGATACCTGCCTGAAACAAATAAATGCAAGGGTTGTCTCTCATTTGTACTCATAATTTTGCGGCATAATTCAAATGCCATTATGGTGCCCATACTATGTCCATAAAAGGCATAATCAGAATCACTAATTATTGGTTTTATAATATTATATATATCATCAACTGCATTAAGCATGCTGTCATAGAAATCTTCACTCATGCGTCGCCCCCTACCAGCTAATTCTAATGGAACCACCTCAATATTGCTATCAAAATATTTCTTCCATTTTAAATATATCGCTGCCGAACCACCCGCATATGGCAAGCACAGTAGTTTAATTTTTCTCATACCAAATAATATTCCTTTCTTTATTCCCAAGTCACAAAAGTATAAAATATTATTATAAAATTTCTAATATTTCAACAGAATATTTACCGCTCTGGGCATTAACTTGAACCACATCTCCAACCTTTTTACCAAATAATGCCTTCCCTAAATCTGCTTCTATACTTATATGCATTTTCTTTACATCTGCATCCATAGTAGTAACCAATGTTATTATATCTTCATCATCATCTTCAATAAATTTTATTCTAGCCTTGGTATTAATCCCGAGCTTTGTCTTATCTTCATTTTTATCATCTATCACAGTTGCTGTTGATATAATGGTCATTAGCTGCTGAATTCTATCATCATTTGCATTAAATCTCTCACAGGCTTCTTTGTATTCCGCATTTTCTGATCTATCTCCATGCTCGGCAGCTATTAACTTTTCTCTCGCTATCTCATTTCTTTTAACAGTTATCCTATAATCTAATTCATCTCTCAATTTTTGAATGTTTTCTTCTGTAAGTATGTGACTCATTGCTTTTGTAGCCTCCTATAACTATATTTCTTTATATTTCATGTGCTAGTTCATCAATCCAACTTTATACTGTATTTTATCATTATTCATAAAGGATGTCTTTATAATGATAAATATTCTCACACTTAAATTCTCCATAAAAAATACTCAGAAGTTCAAATAGTAGGGTTTATGTTAGTGCAAGGATTGAGCAATCAAAAATATTCTATCATTTCATTCATATTTTTTCCATAAAAATGATTTTATATTTTCCAGACTATTTCTTATCAATTCAACTTAATTTCACAAGATTCCACTTTTTCTTTTACTTCTTACAAAACCTTCTCTTATATCATCAATTCGCCAATCAACAGCCACTTCATAAATTCATACTTCATTCTGCTTCAGACTTCAAATTATATTACAGCTATTTCACTCCACTTACACAGAACACAGCGTATCTCATGAATGTAACAAACAAGAGTGGTTAAAAAATAAGAAAAAGAAGTATATGGATTAACGGAGCAAAAACTGATAAAGAAACAAAAAATTAATCAAGATTCTATAGTGCAACACTATAACACAAAGCTTCACTGCCATCATTAGCAGAATGCTTTATTGTTACTTGCACCAAGAACAATCAAGTAAAAAAGAAAGCCCCAGAAACCGTATGTTTTCTGGGAAGCTTTGTATACTTCTTGTAAAGAATTCTATCACATTGAGAACCAATATGCAAAATAACATGTTCAGAATTTACTATAATCGTACTGATATCACAATTCCACTTACTTTGCCGGAGTAAAGACTATCTTTCCGTGTTCGGGAGCTGAACCAGTGTAGGACCATACAGTAACTTTTGTGCCATTAGCACTCTTCGCACCACTTGCATTGACAAGCAGCTTTTGATTGCCATAATCTCTGATTGTGCAGAAGGATGTATATTTATTAATTCTCCACGTATGGGTAAGAGCAGCTGATTGCAACTGAGTTCCGTCCTTTGATGATGGTTGTCCTATAGCTCTTCCGTCGTAATGAATTGTGTACGCCGGTCCACGGTCTTCGCTGTAGTTTATCAGCTTTACATTGAACGGCTTTTCAGGTTTTTTGTCCGAAAGTTCCATCCAATAGGTACCATTTGCCATTACAGGATAGAGATATTTACCAAGTATTTTCATATAATAATCGCCAGTCTTCAAAATATTACCTGCTTCTTTTGGTACAACATTGACGTCAAAGGTATCAACTTTTTTACCGCCATACTGAACTTCAACCGTTTTTATTCCACCAGTTGTAAACGCTCTGCCCTGCGTCAATTCCACCGTACGCGATGTGAAAAACTTAAGCTTTGAATTATCCACAATGCTGCGAACTCCATTTTCATCTTGATAATGTACAATAAGACCCTTTACATCAAAGCCATCGCCTATTGAATACATCCGATTTTCTGGATACGCAACAATGTAGCATCTTGGATTTATGGGCTCTGGCTTAGGTTTAACATAGGCTGTAGTAGGCAGCTTGCCACCTATTTTTAGTCTTGAGACGTTAATAGAGCCAACCTTCCCGTCTTTCACCACAAGTGTGTAGTTTGTTGCCTCTTCTGCTCTGTTAAATACAATTCGTCCATCAGGTCCAAATTTATCATTATAGGTGTTATAAAACAATCCCCGGTTTGATGGTTTCATAACTAAATAAGTGGAAGTGACTTGTTTTCCAGTATCCATGTTAAATAGAGCGTTCAAGCTATTTCCTACATTAATTGTAACTGTACCACCAATACCTCCCCACCCCTGTTCTAAAAATTCCTTGCTGTTAATGGCCCCTGATAAACTGCAGGGAGTTGTAATTTTGGAGGTGTTGAAGTTGAATATGCCATACTTCCCGGTGGTATAATCCTGAATATCATAATAACCATCCTCGCCCCATGAAATAGATTTATAATTACATGCTAAAAGCACTTTACCTATTGCGTCAACCATACCCCATTTTCCATTTTTCTTTACAAGTGCATAGGGTTTTGTTTTTTCTTCCCAAGAGGATGTATTTATATCCTCGTACTCGAATGGAAGAATTGTCTTTCCATTTACATTGATAAGCCCCCACTTGTTGTTCTTTTTCACCCAAAGTGTATCACTGACACTTACCGTTGTACAGACTGAACCCTTTATACCTTCTATGGAATAGGTTTTACCAGTCTTTACTGACACAATTTTCTTAGGAGAAAATACAAGCTTACCAGTATCATCTCCTTTTTCTCCAAGTATAGTATACCCATTCACAATAAGATAGTTTGACCGCTTTTCAGTTCCAGAAATCTTTGTCCCATCTGGCTTAAGTATAGGTTTACTCATTTCTGTAAAAAAAACCTTGTTATCGGAATCATAGTCTAAATAATTAGTACTTCCAAAAGGAATAATAGTTTTGTTGCTGAAATTAATAACGCCCAATTGAGCAGCTGATTCTTTGATACCTTCGTAACCACATTTATATGCTAAGGCCAATGACAGTTCAGGGATTAACTTCATTTGGGCACCAGGGGGATACCATCCTACTGCGGAGTTGCCCCAAATACCTCCGTGATATTGGGCGGTTACAAGAATGCCCTTCGGTCCCACAATACCGGACTCAAGGTGGGATTTATAGATTATTTCACCCCCTGAATCCATTTTCATACGAGTCCTTTTTGTAGAGAGTTGGTCATAAACCATATAGGGTCCTGCTTGCGGGTAATCTTTAGGAATTGATAGATTTATATTAAAAGGGTACGGTCCGCCTTTTAGCACTTCCTTACCGTTTTTATCAATAATTTGAGCGTAGACCAGTGTTCTTGATATACTGTTTCTATCCCATGTACACTCTTCGGTTACTTTATCTACTTTTGCTGTTGGGACTAAAGCATATCCGTCATAGAAATCAAATGCCACAGCAAGCCTATTTTCACCTATATCAGGCATATAGAATCCATATAAAGTTCCTCCTTCGGCATCTCCTAAATCTTCATACCCGCTAGGAAGAACGTACTTATTTGGCGCAACAATTTCCTTTCCTAATGCCAAATTCCAATAGCCTATGTATGTTTTTCCGTTTGTTTTTTTAGATATACGGCTTATGCCCTCCGATGGCAGTCCTACCGCATCATAGTTACATGGAATGACCTCTTTACCTTTGCTGTCAAGCAATCCCATTTTTCCATTTCGTGTTGCTTGAACATATCCTCCAACAAATATGCTTTCTGTTTTTTTATTTTGGTTGGTTGATTTTGTTTCGGTACGTTCTTTGTGTAAGTAATATGCTTCTATATTATTATAGATTGGCTGAACAACGAATAC
>JAEWZA010000297.1 GCA_023395575.1 Bacillota bacterium | reverse complement strand
GAAAAAATACCTGTCTTTCATTCTAATCTACCTGTTATTTCTTGTTTTACACAGAATATTCTTCAAAATCCACAGGAATTGAAACAAGAACTTATACGAAATATGTCATCTCGAATGTATTGGAAATCATCAATCGAAAAAGCAAATGAAATGAATATATATAATTTTTATGAGGTTAGTTTAAACGATTCAGTAACCAAATTTTCAAAAATGATAAATCAGAATAATAAATTTATTACATATAAGAAATTTCTTAAATGTGATTTTTAGCTATTAATTTAATTATCAAATATGACGATTAGCAGTTCTAAATTAGCCTGTAAGAATTTATATTTTAGCAAAATATACTTGACAAAAAACAATAACAAAATAAAAAAACTATAAGGGGATAGTTATATGAAGATACTTTTTGTTTATCCAAAGTTTAAGAAATATTTAGAAACGAACCCTAATATTTTAAAGAGCGTAGGTGGTGAAAAGATACATTATGCAGCCGCTATATATATGCCAGCACTTGGTATACCAATTTTGACTGCATTAACACCTAAAGAACACGATGTTCGTTTTGTAGATGGACATCTTGATGAGATTCCTTACGATGAGCATTTTGACCTTGTTGCTATAAGTGCATTTACTCCTCAAGCTAAAGCAGCTTACGATGTTGGTGACGGATTTCGTGCTAGAGGTGTAAAAACAATAATGGGAGGCCTCCATGCAAAGAATTATCCTGAAGATTGTAAAAAACATGTAGATTCTGTTTATATAGGTGAAGCCGAAACGCTATGGCTGGAAGTTCTTGAAGACGTACGTAAAGGATGCTTAAAGCCATTCTATGATGGTGGAAGTACTTTTGATTTAAATAACTATGTAGTTCCAGACCGAAGATTATTGAAGGAGAAAAAAGGATATGACTGGAGACCTTTAATATTACAGAATATTAGAGGCTGTAAGTTTAACTGTGCTTATTGCGCGATAACAAATTGTGATGGTAAGAAATTCAGATTTAGACGTATAGATCAGATTATGGAAGAAATACAAGATAATCTAGACTTAGATGGTATGTTTATTGGAGATGATCAGTATTTGGTTCCAGATGAAGAAATTGAGAAGTTTGCATTTGAATTTTTTACAGAGTTAAAAAATATTAATTATAAAAAGCATATACTTCTCACTGCAGAGCCATTGCTCACAAAAAATAGAAAGCTACTAAAATTAATACGTGAGAGTGGTGTTAATACTTTATACTTTGTAATGGGATGGGATCCTGTTGCGGTAAGGGCTCTTTCCTACAATGAACCAGAAGAGGCAGAAGAAAGTATTAAAATATTGCAGGATGAAGGATTTAATCTTTTTGGCTCAATAGGAGTGGGACAAGATTGTGATACTCCTGATATTTTCCCAAGAACAATAGAATTTCTAGAGAGAAACAAGATTACACATTCTGAATTCTGGATTCAAACACCATTCCCAGGTACACCTGCATGGAAAAAATATAAGAAGCAAGGAAGAATATTAACTGAGAATTTTGATTTGTATAATGGTGCTCATGTTGTATATCAGCCTAAAAAGATGACAAAAGAACAGCTTGAGGATGGTTTCTTATATCTGTGGAAGGAGTTTTATGAAAGAAATAACTTATCAACTGATGAGCTACTGGATTATTACTACTTAAGCGATGAATATAAGGAAAAACTAGGGGTTTCTGATAGCGATAATGATGATAAAAAGGATAAATGATTAAACTCCTAAGAGAGGAACATCATGGATAGAGTTAAAGACAATAGAATAGCTTATATCAACTTATCTGATAAAACAGTAGTTCAAGAAGAGATTTCTCCAGAGTTAAGAAGAGATTACCTTGGAGGCAGCGGCATTAATACAAAAATTCTTTATGATTCTGATGCAATGTACCATGATGCATTATCAGAAAAAAATGTATTGATTTTTGGAGCTGGTCCATCTGTAGGAACTGGTTTAGTAGCTGGAAACAGATGTACTATAACTGCAAAAAGCCCTATTACGGACATATTTGGTGATTCAAACATTGGTGGTAACTTTAATGTCAGAATGCGTGCTGTAGGGATTGATCATTTGGTTTTTACTGGAAAGTCAGATGAGCCTGTTTATATACATATTTGTGCAAATGGAGAAATAAGATTTCTAGAAGCTAAGGATTTATGGGGCAAGCATATTCATGAAGTAACAGATATTTTGGTTGCACGTCACGGCAAAAGGTGTGAGGTAGCATGTATTGGTACTGCAGGAGAGAACCTTGTTCGGTATGCTTGCGTTATGATGTCAAAAACTCATGCTGCAGGTCGTATGGGTATGGGTTGCGTAATGGGGTCAAAAAAGTTAAAAGCTATAGTAATTGAACATAATACGGCTAGACCTCCTGTTTATGATGAAGAAAAGTACAGTAAAATAAAAAAAATATGGATGAAAAACTGTAAGAATTCTTTAACTACAGCCTTTGGAAGGATATATGGAACTCTATTTCTAGTGGAAGCAAATGATAAGGCACGGAAGCTTCCAATAAGAAATTATCAGACAAGTTATGATGAACGCGCGAAAAATGTTTACCCTACTCCATTTATCGTTGACCATGAAACTAAAAAGGTACCTTGCTATGCATGTCCTGTTGGTTGTGCAAAAGCGTTTGAAGTAAGAGAAGGGAAATATAAAGGGGAAAAAGGGGAAAGACTTGAGTTTGGCATAGTTGCAGGACTTGGAACATGTGTCGGAATATTTGATTGGCCGAGTGTTATTCATTTGAAACTTTTAGCTGATAACATTGGAGTAGATACAATTGAGGTTGGTGCGGCAATTAGTTTTATAATGGAATGCCAACAGAGAGGCATTATAACAAAGGAAGATACAGGTGGAAGAGAATTTAAGTTCGGCGATACAGATGATGTAGAATACCTTATGAATATGCTTGCAATTCGAGAGGGAATAGGGGATTTAATTGCTGAAGGTCCATATCGTGCGGCAAAGATGCTAAATGCAGAGGAATATGCATTTTGTATTAATAAATCTTCCACTGGACCCCAAGCAAGCAATCATTTAACAAGATCTTTGGAACACGTAACTTCAACCAGGGGAGGAGATCACTTAAGATGCTTTCCATTTACAATGCAGAATGGTGGGTACGATGCGGCCAAGCAGATTTTTAAAATTAAAGATGCTAAAAGTATTTTAGGTAAACCTGAAAAAAAGGGTAGGGTAGTTTGGTGGCATGAAAACTATAAATATTTAATTGATTCTTTAGGTGTATGCCTCTTTGCAGTTCAAGGTCTTCCAGGTATGGGTGTAGCATACTTTCAGGATTATGCAGATATTTTAAATGCTATGTTTAATCTTAAACTAACCGATGTAGATGCATTGAAAATTTCTGAGCGTATATACCAGTTGCAAAACTCATTTAACGTAAATTGTGGTTTAAATATAGAGGATTATAAATTCCCTGTACGTAAAAAAGATTCTGACATAGATGAGAGATATATTAAAGCAACTACAGTTGAAAATTTAGATGATTCTGGTATGTTGCCAGATTACTTCCAGTATAGAGGAATAACTAGAGATGGAAGACCTACAGTTAAGCGTTTTGTTGAATTAGGTTTGGAGAACTATATACAAAGAGCAAATGCAGCTGATATGGATGGTGTAAGAGAAATTGAGGATCTATTAAAGGAAGTAAATATCACAGTAAAATTCAATATCAAAGATAAAATAGTATCTAATTTTAAGAGTAAATTAGTTGGTAAGCTTATGCAAAAGAAACTTGCAAAAGATAGTAAAGAATATTTAATGAAAAAAGATTTAAAAATGTCAAAGGATGAAAAAGGGCTAACTTAAATGGTTAGAACTTTGAATAGCAAAGCTTGTTAATTTAATCAGGCAAGCATAATAATAAAATTTAGGAGGCTATTAATATGAAAGAAATTACTGCAGAAGTAAAACAAGAAATAAGAGAAATTGTATATAATTTTTTCTCTGAGGAATGTGAAGTGGATTTAGAAAAGTTAACCGACGATTCATCAATAATTGATGATTTAGACGGAGACTCCTTACTATTTGTAGAGTTAATTGAGTTATTAAAGAAGAAATACGAATTAGATATTAAACTTCAGAATGTTGGTAAGTACTTGCTAAAGAATCAATCTAAGACAATTAAAGAGGTAATAGAAACTTCATATCTCATATATCAATATGAAGATGAGATAGTAACTCTAGGGTAGTGCACTTAAGTGCTTTGAAAAATCTATTCTAAGTGGAATAATCTTTTTTCGAGCATTTACAAAAACGCATGTGGCTATTACATAGTGAGTGTAGACGTTAGTTTTATTAATGTAGACTTAGGATGTAAAAAGTAAGAGTACATCTGCTTAACAGATGTACTCTACAAATAGTTTTAGTATATTTTTTTGACAAAATGGGGTGTGGAGGTCAGTATGCCGACTGATTTAGAGTTAATAGAATCCAGTATTGTTTCTTTTGAAGTAAGTGATTCAATTGGTATTCTTACCATTAATAATGGCAAACAAAATACATTACTTCAACCAGATTTTATGGATTTAAATATACTAAAAGAATGGTTGGAGAAACAACAACTTATTGGCTTGGTGATAGTTGGAGCAGGAAGGCATTTTTCGGCTGGAGCAGATATAAGTTGTTTAAGAGAAAGTAGTAATAATCCTATTGAATTTAAAGAAAGGCTTAGCAAAGGGAAGGCTATCCTTAACTATATCGAGAATCTTCCAATGATAACTGTCTCAGCAATTAGTGGTGTCTGTTTTGGAGGAGGCTTAGAAATAGCCTTAAGCTGTCAATTTAGAGTCTGTACAACAAATGCAATGTTTGCATTCCCAGAGTCCAATATTGGAATAATGCCTGGGTTAGCAGGAACAATA
>JAEWZA010000224.1 GCA_023395575.1 Bacillota bacterium | reverse complement strand
GCAGTATACATCCTTATATCCGCTATAGGTTTTTCCATTCCCCACCATACCGTCTGATGTGCCACTTGCCAATTTTGCGAGCAGCCTTTTTTCTTCATTAGTTTTCCTCATTACAATCCTCCATAAGATGAACTTCAATATGCTCTGAATCGTAAGCACCTATTGGATACTCTCTAATCCAACCCTCAACTTGAAATACTTTACCGCATTTTTCGCATTCACGGTTGTCTTCAGTATCAAAACTGTACACAATATCCGAACCCATATCATCTTCAAAACTGCTTTCGTTTGATGTTTCATCCCACATATAGTCCTCCAAATCAACCTCCTGCTCAGCACTACAATGAGGGCACTTAACCGTACGCATGAGTGGGACAGGGCGATAGTAATACATGTTATTAACATCCATGAACGCTTCGCCTTCCTGCTCTCTCTGCTGTATCTTGCTCCAGAAATAGTCTGTCAACATAGAGTCATACTGTACATCGTTTTCTAACATCTCTTCCGAAAGAAGTAGCGAACCACGCATTCTTTTCATTTCTTCCTCTACTATACGCCTGCGTTCTATGATTGCTTCTTGGAGCGTCCATTTACCATCCTGTACCTTTATGATATCCCCACAGGTCAACCCGGACTTTGTGAGCACGACCAGCTTTCTAATGTAGCAACATCCCTCTCCGTATATTCGGCGTTCTTGCTATCTGTGATAGCTTTTTCAGGGACAAATACCCCTTGCTTCTTGAAGTATTTAATTCGCTCCCTGTTGATGCCGAGCAATTTTGTAACTTCTTTTGTCTGCATTATTTGCATCACCACCTTTCAATAAGCATCATACATTGCGGGGACAATGTCCCCGTCAAGTGTGTTTTGAAAAATAATAATAATAATTTATTTCCTGAAGACCCTTTATCTCATAAACTTCTAATTTATTGCTGTGTTTAATTATTTTCATTGTCACAGTAGCAACTCTTACTCAGTCTTTTCAAACGTTCCTACTGTGTCATACTAATGGTACACGGGACTACATTAACCTAATGTTTACATATAATAATGGCTCCTTCCATGGCATAATAATTCAATGTTACTTGAGGGTAATCATTTACAAAATTAAAAATATACTTATGGTATTCATCAATGCCACATGGATGAACTTCAAAAATTCTATAAAACTCATTTGTCTCTAATCCGTTTTTAAGTTCTGCATACCCCACTATACCATCTTCTCCGCTACCTTTTTTCCTTATAAAAATCTTTTTAATTCTAAAATCAAAGCTATATATCTCATCATTTGGTTTCACTAACAACGGCAATACCTTTATTTGATTAGGTAGCTCACTTATATCATTTTGTACATCAATAAAGAATGATATATATTCAACAGCTTTGGGTTGAGCATTCTCATTCATAACTTGCTTAAAACTTATGTTTTGGATTCTCTGACTATTATTCAGACAGTTTGGTAACTGATTTTTAACCTCTGTAAGAATCTCTTCTGCCTTTTGTTGAACATAATCATTTACTTCTTTAACCTTATCCAAAGCATTTACCAGTGGATATGGTATCCCATCATATATGAAATCTTTAATTAAAAATTCATCATTAGAACCTATTATAAAGCTAGTCTTTACCGTAACAAGAATTGTCTTAATATGCTTAATGTAGTTGTCAAATGCTTGTAAATATAAAAAGGTTTGATTAACTTTATTTGCATCCAGCAATGTTTTTAAATCGGCAAATGATGAAATTGCATCTAGCTTACTGTTTACCTTTCTTATTAGCTGTCTGTCCATTATCTCGAAGGACTCATCACCAAACAAAGCAGCATTAATAATTTGAAACATAATATCCACGCTCATTCTTGCATAGTGAAAAAACTCTACTATAGTTTTTCTTAAAAAAATACTATCATCAATATCTAATCCTGCAATTTTCAAGTCTGTACAATGCAAATCACTTTCTTTTACAAATGTAGAACCAGTTTCGACTGCTTCTTGTAAAATCTTTGACTGCTGTGCTTTTAATGAATCTACTCTGTTTTTATGAACATTTACTAATAGTTGATAGGATAAATCCATATATGTAAGCATCTCTCTTAGGCTATTAACATATTGCCAAGTATCATATACCTTTTGATGTGCTAGTTCTTTTTGAAACGCTTTAATATCTATACTCATTCTATGTTTCCTCCTCTACACATCCGTCAAAAACAAATGATTGATAAACATTCTCTTAAAAGCTGAGTTAAATCAACATCTATGTGCAAAGCACTTTCACTTTTATTGATTCACTTAACCACAGTATGTGATAAAATTTAAATCAGCAATCTTTTAATCTAACCTCTTAATTTTTGATCAAATATTATTTGCATGCACTTAACATACATTTTTCTCAGTCAATTACGCTATTTGGCTACGCAACAAACCGAGTAATCATCAGAAGATAATGAGAACTTGCTATTTCCATAACGACTCTCGCCATCTTGGTATGTGAACAACCCCTGAAGTCTATGAATTTTTCGATTACTATCGTCATCTACATTTGTTACTAATGCTACCTCATATTTTAGGTGGTTCTTTTCAGCGAATGACAATTCATTATCTGTAATCATAAATGTAATGGAACTGCCTGTTGTAGATTTGATTTCTACATATATCGTCTCACCATTCTCGTCTATGTAAGTTAAATCGTAACCAAGTCCGCCAATTCCCTCGGGGTTTATACCTTTTTTCTTTGCATTTTCAGAAACCCATTTAACATCTTTAAGATTTTGGGCAAATGTTCTATAAACAATCACTTCCGCAAAAGCACCCCACAATGCCTTGTTATATTCCCGCTGCGTTCCCGCAGACCTGTTTCCTAAACCGTTTGAGTAACCGATTGCACGTAAACTTGGCGGTGCTGCAGATACGTTAATCACCTCCATTGGGGCGATTGGAGCTTCCTTGGGTTTCTGAATCGCTGAATCTTTCTCATCCCGTTTCTTCCACTCAGACACCTTTAAGTCATAGCGTATCGTGAGCTCATCAAAAGCACCAAAATACAGAAGGCTGTCGTTTTCAAAGTCTGCAAGTAAATCGGCAATAATACCAGCATCCTTGTCTCTAGAAAATATTTCACGATTTTCTTTCCACTTTACATCTGCGTCCTGTTCAGCATGGTTTGAAAGAATTGACCATTGCTTAAAGAAAGTGTTTTTAATATCAAAGCTTTTAGTATTTGTAAGAGAATATTTATGTTTAAGAAAATTATCAAATTGTTTGAGAAAATACTTTTGCTCATCAATACCTTTATCTATCATCGAAGCAAATAATTTATTTTTATATCTTGACCGGTTCTGTTCCACAAGACATTTTAGTTCATCAGTATAATAACCACGAAAATCGATGAAAAATTCAGAATTATCATTGAATTCTTGTACATCAATTTCGAGAATTGTCAGTACTTGTAACAACGCTTCTATATTAGAAGCATTATTGATGTCATCAAAATTAATCTTTGCTATCAATGACCGAATTGCATCGATTTTATCTTTGCCACCTATTTGCTCGCAAGCAGTCAAAAACATTTCCTGTCGTGACTGGATATGGTCAAGCGTTTCCTTTGATGCAGCGAGCACCTCAAGATCGTCAAAATCCTGTAGTATCAACTTTTGTCTTCCAGAGTTTTTCTGTCCATACAAACTCCTTAGACAAAGGAATAGTTTATCGTCTTGTATATCCACCGTGGATGTTATAACCTCTGCCATTGTAGCACAGAAGTTTAGATCGCTTCGTAGTTGCTCCATATCATATATTCCTACTGGAGGTTTTATATATACGCTATCGTTACCACGAATGAAGGAATAATCATCAAGAACAACCTTTTCTCCATTATAGTTTGCTTCAATAGTATCGCATAGCCGAACCTTAATTGATTTTATTGAAGCTATCTCACTCTGCTTTGCATTTCTGCTTCTGTAACAAAAAGCATAAACCTTAAAACTGTTGAAGTCTGCTACAAATTCGCTATCCAGTGTATGAATAGAGGGAGATCCGACTATAGTACCCTTAAGCTTAATTGAATTGACACCTAAATATCTTTTTATAGTCTCTTGGCTTTGCCGACTAGGTATAGCGATTAAGTTGAAGTTTTTCAATACCTCTTTGCTGACGGTTTTTTCCGTTAAGTACAGTGCGCTATGAATATTTATAAAAGTCCTTACATTTTTACAATAAACCATTCCTGAATCCATAAACTTTTTGTAGTTAACGTTTTTTTCCTCTAAAACTAATAATCCGTGAGCATCAATAATTGATTGATATAAATATTTACTGATTTCCCCAGTATCATCAAAAAATGGCAATGTTAAAAGAATGCCATATAACGCGTTTGTTGATAGTCCAGCAAAAGTCTCAGCCGCACCAATTTTAGTTAATAAAAGTCTTATATCCGACTTCTCTGAAGATGGTTGATTCAGATTTGTTATATAGCTATCTAGATCTGGTTCTACAGCATGCGGAAGCAGTAGCTTCCCAATCCCATTTCGCAGTAGACATTGGCTTACTGAATACCTTTCACCTGAAACTTCAATCCATAAACGCTGCGAAAACTCGTAGCGCATATAAGACAAAATTTTATCACCTTCAATTTGCCTGCTGTAAATCTGATTTCCTTTTAAAACATAACCAGTACATCTTTGTGATTGCTCATATCTTGATGTAACCAGAGAACGTGCTCTTTCATCAGACCGCAACCAGGCAATAATTATCTTGGTCTCTGCCTTTTCAAGGATATACTCATAGTGCTCAATGACTTCTACATCTACCCAAATAACATTACCTGCTCGCTCCATATCACTTATATCTTGAAAAACATTGTTTCCCGTTGTAATCAAAGGGTAATCAAAATTACGGATCAACATCGTTTTGTATGCTGATGGCAGTGGCTGAATTTCTTTATGTATTATCCTTGGGTATTTAGCAATTCCAATACCTAATAAAAATTCACTGAATTTGATTATCTCATCGGTACGAAGTCCATATACTTGCGGTGAAGCAACAAATATATCGTTTCTACTCTCAAACAATTTTTCAGTAATCTCGTTCCCGTATTCTTTTCCTAAATATAGAACTTCAGAATTTCGAATCTTTCCATCTCGAGCAATTACGGGTATCCTGAAAAATCGCAGATTGATTTCCTGCAAACGCCCGCTCTTGGAAATTTTCCAAAGCCATAAAAGTGTTTCAACACAATACCTTTGTGTCTTTTTACTCTCTTTATGCTCACGGTTATTCAACTTTGATATAACGCTTCTTACTATTTCAGTCAAATTATATTCCCGTACATTCAATACATTAAGCTTTTCTGACAGAGCACGCAGTGTAACATTTGTACCTAAAACATATCTAAACATAGACAATAAGCCTTTCTGCATATATACCAAACTTGCAAACTTGGGCGGCTGGGGAAACTCACCGTCTTTAGTTTCAGGAGGGAGGAAAACATAATGCTTGCTATTAACAGGCCTGCCTTCAGAATCTATAATAAACTTCGGAGGTGTGTTCCCATTTGTGGTTGTATTATACTCCGCTAGAAATTCAATGCACAATGCGGCTCTTTCTTTGATATTCATTTCCGGGAGCAAAGAATCGATTCCTTTGGAAATTACATCATATTCGTACTTAAGGCTTGTACCCTTAATTTTTACCAGCTTATTAATTAAGCGACGTATTGCTATGTCCTCACTATAGAGCAATAATTCACTAAAATATTCGCCACTGACATAGTCAGAGATTCTGCTTTCATAAAACTTTGGATTGTCAGAAAATGAAATATATTTAGAGTTAACTGTGGGAAATACCTTACTATCTGCTATGGCACGATGATAAAACTCATCAATTTTTGTCCATGCTAACTCTGTAGGGAAATCTTTCTTGAGTGACAACAATCTAAGTGGTGCATAATCTACCGCTGACGTGTCAATTTGTAAAGCCGTATCAATCAAAAGGCGACATGTCTCCTCAAGTACAATTTTATTCAAATAAGTTTCATTTAAGTGATTTCTATTTGCACTCAAGTCAAATGTACCATGCACAAGTGCGGGGACAGGAAACTCAATCTGTGTTTTAAAATAGCTGTATAAAACATCCGGTTTAACATTCATATCGGTTTTATATGCGATTGAAATCGCATATTGCTGCTCTTCAACTTGCCCTTTTCGATACGCTACCACCCATTCGTCTGTATCTGTGATATCATCATTAACGGAAGTTTTAATGGCAACAAGACTTATTTCTTCTGCTTTAACTGGTAATGGCTTATCGAATACAATCTTCTCTTCGTTTTTGATTATAGTCAACCTCTCAAGTTTGTCTAAAAACAGAAGTGTTCTTGCGTCTATTTTTTCGATCTGCGCTTTAACGTCATCCAGCATTGCCTCTTTGACATCCAATTCTATGACAGTATCATATTCTTTTTCCAAAAGCTGAGGTATTATTTTAGGTGCAACAAGCGTGGCAACTTTTAAATCAGGATGCCTTCTTTGGTAGTTTTTTATTTTTTCATCCTCAAGTAGTTCATTCAGTAGTTCATCAGCAAAAGTAGGATTAAATTCTATAGATAAATCTCCACTGTAAATTCGTACGCGATTTGCCCAATTCAACACTGAGCGAAACCCTGTTCCTTTGTTACCTATATAGTTTTGATTATTATGTTTCGGGCTAAGATGCGAATACATCAATGAGGTAATGCCGTCTTCCGAAAAAGCTCTACCATTATTTGAAAATCTTAGTGTGTTATTCAATAATTCAATGCAAACATATCGGCCCTTCGCAACTCCTAATTCATCAACTGCATTTTGGAGTAATTCCAGCAACTCACGCCCATGATATCCCTCAATCTCATTTGTTTCGTCTCTAAAACCTTGCAATATTAACTCCGGCTCGTTCAGATAACCACGTTTCCTTGCTTCTATTTTCTTAATAATAATATCGTTCATAGTTTGACTTTGAGGTTCTGACAATATTTGTGTCTCGTTTAGCAT
>JAEWZA010000209.1 GCA_023395575.1 Bacillota bacterium | reverse complement strand
TTTGCTGCAGAGCCTACGTCTGATACTATTTTAGATAAAGTAAAGCAAAAAGGCTTGGAGGTAATAGCAGTAGGTAAAATTGAAGACATTTTTTCAAAAAAAGGAATTACTGAAGCGGAGCATACCAAAAATAATACGGATGGTGTTGAGGTAACACTTAAATATATGGATAAAGAAAACCAGGGTATAATATTTACAAATCTAGTGGATTTTGATATGGTTTTTGGGCATAGAAACAATCCAGAGGGCTACAAGCAGGCTATTGAGGAATTTGATAGACGTCTTCCAGAAATAATATCTAAAATGAGGGAGGATGACTTGCTTATTATCACAGCTGACCATGGATGTGATCCGACTACAGCAAGCACTGATCATTCAAGAGAGTATGTTCCGATACTGCTATATGGGCAAAGGATTAAAAGCGATATTAATATAGGAACTAGGAAAACTTTTTCTGATATAGCCAGTACTATTGCTGATATTTTTGAGATAGATAATACATTCGCAGGTGAAAGTTTTAAAGATGATATTTTATAAATAGAGTTGTTAATTAGTTAAGTAAAGGAGACTGGAATGTCTAGGTTAATATTAGTAACAGGTGGTGCTCGTAGTGGTAAGAGCACCTTTGCTGAAGGAATAGCTAAGGAATGCGGGCATAATGTGCTTTATGTTGCAACATCAAAGCCAATAGATGATGAGATGAAGCAGAGAATAGCAAAGCATAAAGCACAAAGACCTTCTGAATGGGAGACTCTTGAAGAATACAAAAACTTAGATTTCGCAATATCTAACCACATTCAGGGAAAAGAAGCAGTACTTTTAGACTGTATTACAATTATGATTATGAATCTAATGTTTGATGAAACTTATGATTGGGACAGCTTGACGAGAGACGAGGTTCAAGAAATTGAAAATTCTATTCAACATCAGATTGAGAGATTAATAAGTCTGTCTAAAATGTCAGAAGTAACATTTGTGATAGTAACCAATGAATTAGGGCTTGGGATTGTTCCTGCAACAGCACTTAGCAGGGATTTTAGGGATATTGCTGGAAGGATGAATCAATTAATTGCAAGAGCTGCGGATGAAGTATACTTCTGTGTGTCAGGTATACCAATGAAAATAAAGTAATATATTATTTCAAAATCACTGTTTACACGGTGCACCATTTTCTATAAGCAGTTATAATTTAGTAATTATATTGGAATTGATGCATAGGGAATATTGGGGGAGGAATATAAAATTGAAGACAGCAATAAAGAGACTGGTACTAATGCTGCAATTTTTTACAAGAATACCTATTAAATTAAGGCTTTCAGCAAATGTTGAGGACTATGGCAAAGGCTTGGTGTTTGCGCCATTGGTCGGGATAGTGATTGGAGCCGTTTTGGGAGCATTCTCATTTGGATTGCTCTTCCTGTTTTCAAAACCTCTTGTGGCAGCAATGGTTTTAATTATATATATTTTAATAACAGGAGGATTGCATTTAGATGGATTAGGTGATACCTTTGACGGGCTTTTTTCAAATCGCTCCAAAGAACGGATTCTGGAAATAATGAGGGACAGCAGGGTTGGAACAAATGCAGTGTTAGCGATAGTAAGTGTTTTGCTAATAAATTATGCTGCGTTATGCCAAATAAATAGCACATATTTTTTGAGAATTATAATATTGATGCCTATGGCTGGCCGGATTGGGTCATTAGTAAGTTCTGCGGTAGCTACTTATGCCAGGAGAGGGGAAGGCTTGGGTAAATCATTTATTGATTTCTGCGGCAAAAAAGAATTAGTTTGTGGATTAATAATATATATTGTGATTAGTTTATTGACTTTTGACTACAAAATGTGGATTATTTTAGCAGTGCCTCCTATAAGCGCATTTCTGCTAATAAAAGTATTTAGTAAGAAAATTGACGGAGCGACAGGCGATATACTCGGAGCAGTGTGCGAAATCAACCAAAGTATATTCTTGTTAATTGCAAGTGCAGTTTTAGTGTAACCTAAGTCTAGGCTTTTATTAATGAAATTTTAGCAGACGGTTATTACCGTACATCTCCAATACATAAATGCTAATTTCATAAAATTATTTATAATATAAAATTAATAATTTTACTTGAAAAAGAGAATACTCTTAGCTATAAAATTAAAAAATATCTAATTTTATGAGAAACAAAGGTTTGGAGGTTAATATGGTTAAGCCAATTAAAATCAGAAATATAGAAGATATCGAGAAAATAAATGCAATTGTTACAAGGTATAATTTTGATATATGGATACACGGGAAAAGTGGAATGGCTGATGCCAAATCTATTTTGGGTATGTTTATTCTTAAGCTAAATGAACCATTGACTTTAGTAGTTCCTGACGAAGTTGATACAGGTAAATTGTTCAGAGAACTGGAGGAGTATCTAGAAATCTATTAATATAATGGGTTCTTAGCACAAATTTCGCACATAAAATCTATTGGTGCGGTAGTATTCCTGATTAATTGCTAGAATAGCAAGTGATAGGAACCAAATATTTAGAAGCTTACTAGGGAATTAATCTATGGTAAGTTTTTTATAGTAGATTTATACATTATAGCCTCTTTAGTTGCTTCATTTCGACTAAACTCACCGGATATTTGTCCTTCAGCAAGTACTAGTACCCTATCAAACATTCCTAAGATTTCTTCTATGTCAGATGAAATCAATATTATAGATGCGCCTTTTGTGACTAAATCGACAGATAATAAAAATTCCTGTTTAAGGGTGCACATAGTAGGGAGCATTAAAGCTCTCAGCTATGTGCACTTTTGGTATAACAATATAACACTCATTCATTACCATATCTATAATGAATACGAAAAATTAATTGTAGTATATGTATTGACAATTATTTAACAAGGATGTAAAATGTAATTGTAAGAGTTGTTAAATAATTAACACACCAATAAAATGTAATATAAACTAATAATAGACACATTTTTTGCAAGTGCTTTATTTTTTATTGGTTATTGTTAAAAATATAACAATAACCATGAGGTTTGGATATAATGGTAATTAGAAAAGTTTATAACGAGGCTAGGAAATGTCCCTCACTTGTATAGTGGCGTGTATCGCTTTGG
Organism: Bacillota bacterium; assembly: GCA_023395575.1. GTDB lineage: Bacteria > Bacillota > Clostridia > Acetivibrionales > DSM-1351 > Ruminiclostridium. The sequence continues at coordinate 18,590 of JAEWZA010000209.1, read as the reverse complement.
TTGTCGGGCAGTGAGAATATCTTCCGCCTCGATGAAATACCGCTGAATGTAATAGCTCGAAAATAAAGTGTGTACGAACAAGGTGCATTTTCGAGCCACAAAAACCACAAGTGGGTTTTGACGGTGTATACAATCGAAAAATTTTATTTTGAATCTAGGCGTTATAATCTAAAAAATGGAGGGTGAATAATTATGTCAAAGAAAAATTTAGTGGTAAATAGTGTAGAAAGTTTGCAGGAAAAATTATCTGAAATAAAGCAAGCACAGCAATTATTTGCAACCTATACTCAGGAGCAGGTAGATAAAATATTTTTGGCTGCCGCATTAGCTGCTAATAAAAATAGAATTCTTCTTGCGAAAATGGCACAAGAAGAAACAGGAATGGGAATTGTAGAAGATAAGGTTATTAAAAACCACTATGCATCAGAGTATATATATAATGCATATAAAGATACTCAAACCTGTGGAGTAATTGAAAAAGATGATGCATTCGGCATTACGAAAATTGCTGAACCCCTTGGTGTAATTGCGGCGGTAGTACCAACAACAAATCCTACATCAACTGCAATTTTTAAAGCATTATTATCTCTGAAAACTAGAAATGGTATTATTTTTTCACCACATCCAAGAGCAAAGAAATGCACTATCGAAGCTGCACGACTAGTTCTTGATGCAGCTGTAGAAGCAGGAGCACCAAAAGGAATTATTGGATGGATAGATGAGCCTTCAATTGAACTGTCAGGTATTGTTATGAAGGAAGCAGATATAATTCTTGCAACTGGCGGACCAGGAATGGTAAAAGCAGCTTATTCATCAGGAAAGCCTGCAATTGGAGTTGGACCAGGTAATACTCCTGCTATTATTGATGACAGTGCTGATATAAAAATGGCAGTTAGCTCAATTATTGTTTCAAAAACTTTTGATAATGGTATGATTTGTGCTTCAGAACAGTCAGTTATAGTTTTAGACAAGGTTTATAATGAGGTTAGAAAAGAGTTTATTCTTCGTGGAGCATATATGCTAAATAAAGATGAAACTCAAAAGGTTAGAGAAGTTATTTTGATTAATGGAGTCTTAAATGCAAAAATAGTTGGGCAATCTGCATATACCATTGCTAAATTAGCAGGTTTCAGTGTCCCTGATGATACAAAAGTGTTAATTGGTGAAGTAGAATCAGTTGAGCTATCTGAAGCGTTTGCACATGAAAAGCTTTCACCTGTTTTAGCAATGTATAGAGCAAAAACCTTTGGAGAGGCAATTGCAAAAGCTGAAAAGCTAGTAGCTGATGGCGGTTTCGGACATACATCATCTTTATATATCAATGTAGTAAGTGGTAAGGAAAAAATTAATAAATTTACTGACGCAATGAAAACTTGCAGAATTCTAATAAACACTCCATCTGCACATGGAGGAATTGGAGATCTTTATAACTTCAAATTAGAGCCATCCTTAACACTTGGATGTGGGTCATGGGGCGGAAACTCAGTTTCTGAGAATGTTGGAGTTAAGCATCTAATCAATATTAAGACTGTTGCAGAAAGGCGAGAAAATATGTTATGGTTCAGAGCACCAGAAAAGGTATACTTTAAAAAAGGCTGTTTAGGCGTTGCATTAAGGGAGCTAAAGGATGTAATGAATAAAAAGAGAGCATTTATAGTAACTGATTCTTTCTTATATAATAATGGTTATACCAAAGCTGTCACAAACTTATTAGATGAAATGAATATAAGCCATTTTACATTCTTTGATGTAGCCCCAGATCCAACACTTGCATGTGCCAAGCTTGGTGCAAAGGCTATGAGTGAATTCAAACCAGATGTTATTATTGCAGTTGGCGGTGGTTCCGCAATGGATGCAGGTAAAATTATGTGGACTTTATATGAACACCCTGAGGTTGACTTCCAAGACTTAGCTATGAGATTTATGGATATCAGAAAGAGAGTATACAACTTCCCTAAAATGGGTGAAAAAGCGTATTTTGTAGCAGTGCCAACATCAGCTGGTACAGGTTCAGAGGTAACGCCTTTTGCAGTAATTACCGATGAGCAAACAGGAGTAAAGTATCCTCTTGCTGATTATGAGTTGATGCCAAATATGGCAATAGTTGATGTGGACTTAATGATGCATATGCCAAAGAGTTTAACAGCTGCTTCAGGAATAGACGCATTAACACATGCAATTGAGGCATATGGTTCTATGTTATCTTCAGACTATACTAATGGTCTTGCTTTACAGGCATTAAAGAGTATTTTTGAGTATCTCCCATCTGCTTATGAAAATGGAGCAAAGGATCCTATTGCTAGAGAAAAAATGGCTAATGCTTCAACAATAGCTGGTATGGCATTTGCTAATGCATTCTTGGGAATTTGTCACTCAATGGCACATAAGCTAGGAGCATTCCATCATTTACCACATGGAGTTGCTAATGCCCTTCTTATAAATGAGGTTATGAAATTCAATATTGCTGAAGCACCAGCAAAAATGGGTACCTTCTCACAATACAAGTACCCTGAAGTGTTGAAAAGATATGCTGAAATTGCTTCTTTCATCGGAATTAATGGTGCAAATGATGAAGATAAATTTAATAAGTTACTTGCAAAGATTGATGACTTAAAAGCAAAGGTTGGAATTCCTAAGACCATAAAAGATGCAGGTATAGATGAGAATAAATTTGTTGAAACTTTGGATGAAATGGTTGAACAGGCATTTGATGACCAGTGCACAGGTGCAAATCCAAGATATCCACTTATGAGTGAAATGAAAGAAATGTATTTGAAGGCTTATTATGGTAAGGAAAATGTATCTGCTGATGAATTGGCAGGTTAGTAAAAGAAGTCTCTCTCTAAATATATTATATAGTTTTTCAAAAAAATCGCTTATTCATTTGAATAGGCGATTTTTTTGAATATGTCTGGATTAACGTTAATCATAAATAGTTTAATTAATCTTAATTTACACAGCAAAATACGTAATTATGCTGAGCTTATTTCTAATTTTACATTTTTATTTGCTGCAAAAAAAGTATGAGAAATATTTAACAAACATATGATAATGATGTGAAAATATAAGTAAATTAACATACAGAAAAAACATATGAAAACCATAAAAATATTCTTTTTTCGACAAAATGCATATAAATAGTGTATATTTATTGACATTATTTTATGATATATATATAATAAAACCATAAGATATGTGTTAAATAAATAAAAAAATGCATGTTAATTTTAGGGTAAAAGATTGTTGTTGATTTTGATTAAGACAAGCTAGATTAAACTAAAATGTGGTAAAAAACAAGTAAAGGTAGAGGTGAAACATGAAAGTTACAATGATGAATGTGGCACAAAAAGCAAATGTATCTATAACAACAGTGGCCAGAGTTGTCAGAGGAAACGGTTATGTATCAGAGAGTGTGAAAAAAAGTGTACAGGAAGTAATAGACCAACTGGGGTATGTAGCACCCAAAAATCATTATTCCAGAAAGAATTTTAAAGAAGGTGTAATTGGTCTTGTAGTACCACATAGCTCTTCAAATATGTTTTTTCAGTTATTGTCTAGAAATGTAAACGAAGCTGCTCGGAATAAGGGTTTTCAAGTACTTACATTAAATTCGGGGGAAGATCTTTCGGAAATACCGTATTTAGTAGAGAGTCTCATAAAAAGGAATGTTGACGGTATAATTTTCAGTTCTTTTATCCAGGATGATGTTCCATCTGATATAAAGGAGTATATGGATAATTTAGATAAACCTGTTGTTATGATAGAAAGACCGGCAGAGTACTTTGGAGTTGATAAGGTCCTTGTAAATAATACTGAGGGAACCTTTAATGCTACAAACTATTTGATAGGAAAGGGACATACAGAAATTGCTTATATAGGTAAAAAACAAGTTTTTAACGTTGAAAAAGAAAGATATTCTGGTTATCTCATGGCCATGGAAAAAAATCGACTTGATACATATGCAAAGGAACATACGTTTTTTGTTGAGGAGTATATCTCTGATTATGGATATCAGGTTGCAAAAAAAATATTTGAAAATAAGAAATACCCGTCCGCGTTAATGATTGCAGCTGATATCCTAGCAGTAGGGGTGTTACAGTATATGTATGAAAAGGGTATACGAATTCCTGAAGATGTTTCTGTAGTTGGACATGATGACACTATTTCAGAATATTTGTCTCCAGCATTAACTTCCGTACGCCTTCCTATAGAGGATATGGCTGTAGAAGCCGTAGAAATGCTTATAGGTAAAAAAAATAGCACGTATCACAATGCAAGATGCATTTCAATAAGCCCAAGAATAGTTGAAAGAAATTCAGTTAAAAATCTTTTTAAATAGTTATCAGTTAAATAAATTTAATATTTTACTTTATGGAGGTATCGGTATGAAGCTGTCTCGCCAGTTGGACAAATACACTCCTCTATTAATGCTGCTTCCGGCATTATTAGGTATAGCATTTGTCCATATATATCCTAGTTTAGATTCAATAAAGATGTCTTTTTTTGATATTCAATTACTGAAGCCTGACAGACCATTTATAGGTCTTAGTAATTATTTAAAGGCACTTAATGATCCTGTCACAATTAAAATCATTTTTAATACTTTGTTTTTTACGGTATTCTCTTTGATTTTTGGTGCGATCCTGGCAATTATTGTTGCAATGGAACTTAATAAGGGGTATAGAGGAAGAACATTTTTTCGTGCAATATTCTTATCGCCCTGGGTTACACCTCCACTAGTAACAGCAACAGTATGGCGCTTATTGCTAAGTGAATCCTTTAGCCCGATAAACAGGTTTTTAATGGATATTAACCTCATTGACAAGCCCATAAATTTTTTAGGGCAGACTGATGTTTATTTTGGGTTCATCTCACTGCCTATGATTATGGTGGTAATCATCAATGTTTGGAGTATATTTCCGTTTATGATGGTAATGTTTTTAGCTGGTTTACAAACTATACCTGCAGAGCTTTATGAAGCTGCAAATGTAGATGGTGCAAGCAAATGGCAGCAATTTACCAGGATTACGGTTCCTTCGCTGCTACCAGTAGTTGAAACTTCCATACTTCTTGAGGGAATATGGCAGTTTAATAACTTTAATATAAGTTATTTGGTAACTAAAGGAGGTCCTTTAAATCTGACCGAGGTTCTGGCTGTGCGGGTATACAGTGAAGCCTTCACCAACTTTAAATACGGTTATGCGGCAGCCATCAGTGTAGTTATGCTTATTATTGTTTTAATACCGTCACTATACTATATAAAAAGGTCGTTAAAAGTAGATTCCGGCATATAAAGAAAGGAGTTGTACTAAAATGTCGTCAAAAAAAATCAAGCCCGCATTAAAACATTATGCTGTAATGTCAGTTACCTCAATTTTTATATTGCTTCCGTTTTATTGGATGTTTATCACATCAATAAAGCCAAGTAATGAGGTTATGCTGTCTCCACCCACATATTTCCCAAAAGCTTTGAATATTCAAAATTATATTGATGTATGGTCTACTCTTCCGCTGCTGAAATATATGACAAATTCATTGTATGTTTCGGTGATGACCACCATAATTTGTGTTGTTATGGCTACTTTATGCGGGTATAGCATAAGCAGGTTCGCAAAGAGAAGTCTCCAAAAATCTGCAGTGGTGCTAATGCTGCTGTCACAGTTAATCCCCGGAGTACTGCCTTTTATATCCTTTTATTTTATAATGTTTAAATTAAATCTGACAAATACCTACTCCGGACTTATAATTGCATATTCAATGTGGGGGATTCCATTTTGCACATTAATGATTAAAAGCTATTTTACATCGGCAATACCTGTATCTCTGGAAGAAAGTGCTACTATTGACGGCTGTTCGAGATTTGGAATATTCTTTAGGATTGCTCTTCCTATTTCACTGCCCGGAATAGTTGCAACGGCAATATTTTCTTTCATACTTGCATGGAATGAGTTTATGTGGGCAAGTGTAATATTATCAAATAATGACTTAAAGCCAGCATCAATAGGAATATATGATTATATTGGCCAGTTTGGAGGAAACTCGAATATGGCGCTTACAATGACTACCTCTGTTTTAATAACTTTGCCTGCAATAATACTGTTTGCATTCCTGCAGAAGTACTTAATCAGTGGATTAACCGCCGGTGCGGTTAAGGGATAAAATAATAAAAGTTTGAGGAGGAAGAAAAAATGAAAAAAGTAATCAGACTAATTGGAGTAATACTTGCAGTTACAATGATGGTGGCTGTTTTCAGCGCATGTGGTTCGAAACAGCAGTCATCTAACAGCACTCAGGCACAGAATACTTCTTCAGCCGGAAGCACTAACTCAAATGAGCCAAGAGAAATTTCTTTCTGGATACAGAAATACGGCTCTGATCCAGCAGCTCAGGAAACACTTCTCAAGGAAATGACAACAAACTTCGAATCCAAGACAGGCATAAAGGTAAAATACTCAATTGTTGACTGGGGACAGGCATTAAATAAGCTGACTCTGGCCTGCACAGGCGGTGAAGCACCGGATGTGGCAGATATTTTCTTTACAGCATCTCTGATACAGATGGGCGGAGATAAATATGGTCCGATGGAAATTGATGATGTAGCTAAGGAAATGGGAGAAGAATCATGGTTCCAGGCAGGTAAGGATGAAGCTTATCAAAACGGACACTGGTATGGTATCCCATGGCGTTTTGACACAAGGGTACTTCTTTATAATACAGAATACTTTAAAGAAGCAGGAATTACTTCAGCTCCAAAGACATGGGATGAATTGATAGAAACAGGCAAAAAGCTTACAAAGACAGATGCAAAGGGTAATATTACAAGAGCCGGACTGGCATGGTTCAATATGATGGCCAGATTTGACCAGACATGGTTCTCGCTCCTTGGTGGGGCAGGCGGTAGCTTGATGGACGAAGGCTTTAAAAATCCAACATTTAACACACAGGCAGGTTTAGACTCTTTGGCATTAATGAGAGATGTAAACGAAAAATACAAAATTGCAGTTCCTAATATGGTTGACCCCTCATATGACCCTGTTTCAGAGTTTATGGCTGGAAAGGTGGCAATGGTATTCGGTGTTACAGCAGAAACAAAAAATAACATTGAGCAGCAGGCGCCACAGCTAAAAGACAAGTTTGCATCAGCAGTTATGCCAAGTAAGAGTGGTGAAGGAGCATCCTCAATAGCATTTTCAGCTCCGATAGCTGTTTTCAAGACTTCAAAGGATGCCGATGCATCAAAACAATGGGTTAAATACTTCTGCAATGCTGAAAATCAGCTTAAAGCATCAAAAACCCTGTCTCTTCTCAACTCAAGTAAGGCTGTTATGAGTGACAGCTACTTCTCACAAGATGCATGGCTCAGTGCATTTGTTCAGCAATCTGACAGAGCGGTAGCCGGAGATATGCCTATAGCTCAGTGGAGCCAGATTGATGCATGGCCTAACGGTCCGCTGCCAACATTGTGTACTGAGGTCATAGCAGGCAAGGATATACAGCAATCAATTGACAAGGCAATTAAGGAATTTGAAAATCTAATGAAATAACTTTTATTTCAAGAAGAAGGACAAAATTACTGTTCTGTGTAAGCCTTCTGTTTGATTTGTTAGGAGGCTTACAGGAACAAAATACGTATCATTTCATCTATGCTTTTTGAATTTATACATTTCATAGATATTAGGGTTTAGTAACACAATAAATTATAACATTTAGAAATGGGGTATTATATATGAAAATTATGGTTTACAGTGGTCCAAAACAGTTAACGGTACAAAGTGCACCAGAACTTACGATGAAAGAGAATGAGGTCAGGATTCGGACTATTTGTTCGGGACTTAGTCATGGAACTGAAATGAGTGTATACAGAGGATCGGCGCCATTTTTTAGAAGGAAATATGATTCGGATACAAGATTGTTTGTAGATGCTGATACCACTGAAATATGGCAATATCCTATAAGAAGCTGCGATCCAGGTGTATGGTATATGGGCTATGCAAATGTAGGCGAAGTAATTGAGATTGGCTCCGATGTTAAAAATGTAAAAATAGGAGATATAGTTTGTTCTTCAGCACCTCACCAATCTCAAGTGGTTAAGGTGGAAACAGATGTAATAGTTTTGCCTGAAGGGGTAAAGCCTGAATACGGAGTATTTTTTACAAACTTGATGACAACCTTTAACGGGATTCTAGACAGTCATATAAAGCTTGGGGATACTGTTGTAGTAATGGGGCTTGGAGTGCTGGGGCAGCTTGTGGCACAAATGGCAAAAATGAGCGGAGCATTTAAAGTATATGGTATAGACATGTTTGAAACCAGGCTAGATGCAGCTCTTGAAAATGGCTGTGACAAGGTTTTTAATCCGGTAAAGACTTCGGACATAGCAAAAGAAATCCGTAAGTTGACTAATAACAAGGGAGCCGATGTAGTAATTGAGGTTACAGGAAATTCTGCAGCGTTGAATGAAGCTGTCAGAATTGCGGCACCGGAAACCAGCGTTATTGCGCTAAGTTGGTATCAGGGAATGATAAAAGGGCTAGATTTGTCTGAGGAATTTCATCATAACCGAATTGGAATTAAACAATCTCAGACAAACAATATAGACCCTGCATTAAAGAATCTTTGGGACGATAAGAGGAGAACCCAATCCTGTCTGAAAATACTTGAAAGCCTAAAGCTGGATAATCTGATTACACATACAATACCATATGATGAAGTCGCATCAGCTTATGAAATAGTGGACGCGCATCCGGAGAAAGCAATTCAGGTTCTGATAACATATTAAAATTACAAAGAGAGCACGCTTGGAGGTTTGGCATCCCGACTTTTAATTGATGCTATCATCTATCGACAAATGACATCGAAACATATAATCGTTTTTGCCGATAGTAATTGAATTGAACAGGGCGTGCAAAATATAAAGTGAGGTGTCTTAATAATGAAAATATCGATCTGTATAGATGCATTATATTTTGGAAAAGACATATATAGCGGATTAGAAGAAATAAAGCGTTGCGGTTATGATAAATTTGAGATTTGGTGCTGGTGGGATAAGGATATTGACAGATTGGCAGAATTGAAGGATACACTAGGAATGGAGCTTACAGCATGCTGTACAAAGTTTATAAGTCTTGTTGATCCTGGTCAGAGGGAGGAGTATCTGCAAGGATTGAAAGATTCCATAGCGGCGGCCAAAAAACTTGACTGTAAAATGATTATTACTCAAGTTGGGAATGATACCGGCAATAGTCATGAGGAGCAGCATAAATCATTAGTTGAAGGCTTGAAGGCATGTGTGCCTTTACTTGAAGAGAATAATATGACACTTATTATAGAACCTTTGAACACAAGAGTTGACCATCAGGGCTATTACTTATGGAGTTCTGATGAGGGCTTCAGTATTATTGATGAGGTTGACAGTCCTAATGTAAAGCTTCTTTATGATATATATCATCAGCAAATAATGGAAGGAGATTTGCTTAGACGGATAATACCCAATATTACTAAAATAGGCCACTTCCATGCTGCAGGTAATCCGGGAAGAAATGAACTTTATTACGGAGAACTTGACTATAAAAGAATTTTTGAAGAGATAGATAAGACAAATTTCAACGGGTATGCAGGTTATGAGTATTTTCCAACGGAACCTGTAGCAGAGGGGTTACTAAGAACTAAGGCTGAAGTTGAACCAAAAGCTGAGGTTTGAGATTAAAAAAGTCAGAGCTGTATTGGTTTAGCCGAATAAGCATAAATCCATCAGAGGGTAAGCCTTGGACTGCATGTAAAAGTTCAAGTTGAGGGTTACATAATTAATAGAGGAACCAATTTAGCAGTAAAGGTCAGGCTTGGATGTAGTCGTTATGTAAACAAATTTCCTAAAATGGAGGCGAAAAAATGAAAATTGGAATAATTGGCTGTGGAGCTATTACCCGCTTCAGACATGCACCTGAATGTGAAAGTAATTCTAATATAGAGATTTCTGGATTTTTTGATATGTTCGAGGACAGAGCTGTGGAATTAGCAGACAGATATGGAGGCAAGGTATATAAAAATTATGAGGATATGCTTAAGGATGATGATATTGACGGGGTTATAGTCTGCACATCCAATGCCACTCATGCCGAGGTAACAATAAAATCTCTCAAAGCAGGTAAGCATGTGTTGTGCGAGAAACCTTTAGCTACTACTGTGGATGATGGTATTGCGATGGATAAGGCAGCTACGGAGTCTGGCAAATTGCTAATGATAGCGCAGAACCAGCGAATGGATATAGCACATATAAAAGCAAAAGAAATTATAAGCTCAGGAGAATTGGGTAAGGTTATTTTTTTTAAAACCGAATTTTCTCATAGCGGTCCTGAAAACTGGGGAATAGATAAAACAAAGAACACATGGTTTTTTAATAAAAATTCGGCTATTTTAGGAGCTATGGGAGATTTGGGCGTTCATAAAATTGACCTTATGAGATGGATGCTTGAGGATGAGTTTGTTAAAATTTCAGCAATAGTGGGAGCGCTTGATAAAAAGAGTTCAGATGGTGAACCCATAAGTGTGGATGATAATGCAATATGCCTACTAGAAACAGGCAGCGGGATTGTGGGGACAGTTGTTGCCTCGTGGTCTAATTACGGTGTGGTTGATAATTCAAATGTAATTTATTGTGAGAACGGAGTAATTAAAATAGGCGTATCCCCTAATAATGGAATTGAAGTAACTAAGAAAAATGGAGAGCGTATATTGTACAAGCTGCCTGAGCAAATACGTTCCGGTATAGTCGATGCTTTTACGGAGGCTGTGGAAAATGGATTGGAATCTCCGATATCAGCGGGTGATGCAGTTAATACGCTAAAGGTTATATTTGCAGCACTAGAAGCGTCAAAATCGGGAAGCAAAATTACAATACAATATTAACAATGTTAGCCATTATTTGTTTGAAAAGGAATGGTTGCTGAATATGAATGATAAAATTAACGCTTTAATATCTGAAATGACACTGGAAGAAAAAGCAAATATATTATCAGGGAAAGATTTTTGGCATACTGAGGCGGTAAATAGACTTGGAATACCTGAAATCATGGTAGCTGATGGACCGGCGGGACTTCGAAAACAGGAGACTATAAATGGAGCTTTGACTACTGTTCCATGTACATGCTTTCCATCTGAATCGTTGCTTGCCTGTTCTTGGGATATAGATCTGATGGAGGGGTTTGGCAAAGCTATGGGAGAAGAAGCAGCCTTTGAAGGAGTTAATATAATTTTGGGTCCGGGCTGCAATATTAAAAGGTCTCCTGTCTGCGGTAGGAATTTTGAATATTTATCGGAGGACCCATACCTGTCAGGAGTTATGGCGGGGCATATAATTAAGGGAATACAATCAAAGGGTGTGGGCACTTCTTTAAAGCATTATATTGCCAATAATCAGGAGCACAGAAGGCTCTCCGTCAATGCGGTAATTGATGAACAAGCGCTAAGAGAAATATATCTAAAAAGCTTTGAGTATGCAGTAAAAATCGGAAAGCCATGGACTGTGATGTGTTCATACAATAGAGTTAACAACGGCTATGTTTGTGAAAGTAAAAACCTTTTGACAGATATTTTAAGAAATGAATGGGGCTTTGAGGGAGTTGTTGTTTCTGACTGGGGTGCGGTAAATGACAGGGTAGAATGCCTGAAAGCTGGACTGGATCTTGAAATGCCTTCTTCCGGAATGGTTAATACACAAAAAATTATAGATGCTGTAAATGAAGGTAAGCTTGAAATCAAAACAGTTAATAGATCAGTAGAAAGATTGCTGGACTTGGTTTTTAAAGCTGTTGAACAGAAAACAGTAAATATTTCTGGTGATATTAAGGACATAAATCATAAAAGAGCCAAGGAAATAGCCAGTGAGTGTATAGTATTGCTAAAAAATGAGCAGAATGCGCTTCCATTATCAAATGACGAGGATATAGCTTTTTTTGGAATGCTTGCCAAGCATTCAAGATTTGAAGGAGGAGGAAGCTCCCATGTTATTCCGACTCGGTTAGAATCAGCTTATGATGAAATGTGTAAGCTTTTGAAACGTGAGATACCTTTTGCTCCGGGCTATGACCTAAACAGTGATATTCCTGATGAAAAATTAATAAATGAGGCCATAAAAATAGCTTTAGGTGCACAAAAGGCAGTAATATTTGCAGGACTCCCGGAAAGCTATGAATCAGAAGGATATGACAGAAAGCATATGGATATGCCGGCTTCTCACATTTGCTTGATAAATGAAATTTGTAAGGTCAATAGGAATGTAATTGTGGTTTTATCTAATGGCGCCCCGGTTGCCATGCCGTGGATAGAGAATACAAGAGCTGTTTTGGAAGGCTATTTATGGGGACAAGCAGGTGCAGGAGCTGTCTGTGAGCTTTTACTGGGCATAAAAAGTCCATGCGGCAAGCTTGCAGAATCTTTCCCAGTTGCTTTGGAGCACAATCCATCATATCTGAATTTTCCTGGTGAAGAGGATGAAGTATATTACAGAGAATCAGTATTTATAGGATATAGATACTATGGAGTGAAAAAGATAAAACCATTATTTTGCTTTGGACATGGCTTGTCATATACAAGTTTCGAGTACAGTGCTTTAAGGCTGGAATCAACCATTTTTGATGCGGGTGAGGATATATTGCTTAATTTTAAAGTAAAAAATTCGGGACACCGCCAAGGGAAAGAAATATATCAGATTTATATAAGAAATGCAAAAGGAGATGACAATAAAAAGATCAAAGAGCTGAAGCAGTTTGGAAAGCTGGAATTGTTAGCTGGTGAGGAAAAGGAAGTATCAGTGAAAATAGAAGGCTCTAGTTTTTTGCATTTCTGTACGAAGAGGCAGGCATTTACAGTTGAAAAGGGAGAATTTGAGATACTGATTGGTGCTTCTTCAGAAGATATAAGACTGAATGCTTTGGTAAGAATAAATTCTGCAGATAAGGTAAAAAAGGTCTATCATAGGAATTCTACCATCGGGGACATAAAAGAAAACCCTGCAGGGAAAATACTGTTTAAGGAATTAGAGGAACAATATCCTGAGGCATTTGAAATGATATTTAACGGTATGGAGGATGACGGAAGTGATTTCAGGGATAAAATGATTCATTATACAGTTCTCAGATCTCTGGTGTATTTTAGCAAGGGCCTAATAAGCGAGCAAAAAATAGAGGAACTTGTAAGTATATTAAATAATAATTAGCGATTGGAGGATTTAATAATGAGAAAAGCATTTATTAGTCCATGCAAGTATGTTCAGGGAGAGGATGAGCTTTTAAATCTGGGATATTTTGTAAGTTCCTTCGGGAAATCGGCACTGCTGATTGCACATAAGGATGATATAGCCAGAATAAAAGAAAAACTAGATATTACAAAAGAGAAATTTGGAATTGAGTTTGTTGAAAGCGATTTTAGAGGCGAATGCTCACGTGATGAGGTTAACCGCCTAAAGGAAATTGCAAAAGGAAAATCCTGTGCTTGTACAATCGGATTGGGAGGGGGAAAGGCAATTGACACGGCAAAGTGTGTGGCCGAGGGTGAAGCCTTGATTATAGTGCCTACAATTGCTGCGACAGATGCTCCTACAAGCCATTCTGCTGTTTTGTACACAGAAGAAGGAAGATTTGAGGATTATGCTTATTTTAAGCAAAGCCCCAGTGTTGTATTGGTGGATACTTCTGTAATTGCAAAAGCGCCTGTCAGATTTTTGGTAGCTGGCATGGGAGATGCACTTTCAACCTATTTTGAAGCGAGGGCAACGGCAAGCTCTTTTTCAAATGTCAATGCAGGATTGCCCTGCGGATACAGAGAAAAAGCCTGCAGTGAAGCAAAGGGGACTAATACTGCAATGGCATTGGCCTCTTTATGCTATCAGACTTTAATTAGAGACGGGTTGAAGGCAAAGCTCTCATGTGAAAGCGGATGTGTTACACAGTCGCTGGAAAATATAGTTGAGGCTAATATACTGCTTTCAGGTTTGGGATTTGAAAGCGGAGGCTTGGCAGCGGCACATGCGATTCATGATGGGCTTACTATACTACAGGGTACACATAGTTATTATCATGGTGAGAAAGTGGCCTTTGGAACCTTAGCACAATTGGTGCTTGAAAATGCTCCGGATAATGAAATAGATGAAGTACTGAACTTCTGTTCAAAAGTGGGTCTTCCGGTATGTCTTGCAGATATAGGTGTTTCACAAATATCCGATGAAGAGCTGATGCTAGTTGCCCAAAAAGCATGTATTCCTGAAGAATCAATACATTCAATGCCGTTTATTGTATCAGCGGAGGCTGTAGCTGCGGCTATAAAAACTGCAGATAGAATTGGAAGTGACTTCAAGAGTAATAAAGGAGCTTAACTATGAAAAAAATTATAAATGCACCCGATGCAGTTGTGCAGGAAATGTGCAAGGGTATTGTCCTTGCACATCCCGAGCTTGAGTTTTTAAGTAAATATAAAATTATTAAAAAAAAGGAAATTAACAACGATAAGGTTACATTAATCAGCGGAGGCGGTAGCGGCCATGAACCTTCACATGCGGGATTTGTAGGGATAGGGATGCTGGATGCGGCAGTATGTGGAGATGTTTTTGCATCACCGTCACAAATTCAGGTATATCAGGCAATTAAGGCTGTATCGGGTAAAAAGGGAACGTTATTGATTATTAAAAACTATAGCGGTGATATGATGAATTTTAAAAATGCCGCTTATTTAGCTGGTGAAGATGGCATAAAGGTTGACTATATAAAGGTTGATGATGATATTGCTGTTGAAGATAGCTTATATACAGTTGGAAGACGTGGTGTTGCGGGAACTGTGTTAGTGCATAAAATTACAGGAGCTGCTGCTGAATTGGGCTTGGAGCTTGAGGAGGTTAAAAGGATAGCGCAAAAGGCGGCATCAAATGTACGAAGCATAGGATTTGCACTTACTTCATGCACAGTGCCTGCTAAAGGAACACCGACATTTCATTTGGGAGCTGATGAAATAGAATATGGCGTTGGAATACATGGTGAACCTGGTATAAAAAGAGTAAAGATTACTTCTGCTGATGCTCTAGCCGACAAAATGGTTAGTGCACTTTTAAAAGATCTAAATATTAATAGCGGAGATTCTCCTAGAATTGCATTATTAATTAATGGCTTTGGAGGCTCGCCTTTACAAGAACTTTACCTTTTAAATAATTCTGTAAACAAAATATTAGCAGAAGAAGGAATTACAGCTGTGAGAGTCTTTGTAGGAAATTATATGACCAGCATTGATATGGCTGGAGCTTCTGTTTCAATAATGAAATTAGATGAGGAATTGGAGGAACTGCTCTTGAAAAGGAGTGAAGCTCCTGCATTTATAGTTTCTGGGACAATACAGCAGGCAAATAGTAGTGAAAATCTTGTTAAACAGGAACTAAATTTAGAATGGGAGAGAGGTACAATTTTTGATACGTCGTCAGATATTATAGCTGATAATAAACTTACCTTGGATAATCTTACATTTATTATCAAAAAAATGGGTGAGATTGTTATAAAGAATGAGGTGCCCTTCTGTGAACTAGATTCATATGCTGGAGACGGCGACTTTGGTATGAGTATTTCTAAAGGATTTAAACAGTTAAGAAGTGAATGGAATGAAATACTTGAGAATAAGTGCAGAGATATGGGAAGCTTTTTGGAGGCATGCTCAATGGTTATAATGGAACACTGCGGAGGCGCTTCCGGTCCTATATGGGGCTCTGCATTTAGGGCAGCTGGTAAAAATATTGGACAAAAAAAAGAAGCCACAATTGGTGACCTGGCAGAGATGATGCAGGCAGCAGTTGCCGGAATACAAGCCACAGGAGAAAGAACCTTTGGTAGGGGCGCAGGCATTGGCGATAAAACGTTAATGGATGCATTGATACCATGTGTACAAGAACTTTCAAAATGTGCTGAAAATAAGGAATCTCTTAAGGAGGCCTTCATGAAAGGAACACAAGCGGCTGTTGAAGGAGCTGAAAATACAAAAAACATCGTAGCGAGAATGGGACGTGCAGGAACAGTAGGAGAAAGAAGTCTGGGATATCCTGATGCAGGAGCTCACGCATTAGGAGTTATTTTCAGTGAAATAAACAAAAATATTAAGTTCCAGGATTCTTAAATATACTAAAACATCTACCAAGAGCTATCGTAGCCAGAATAAGGAATTGGCAGCATTAAGCGGACAACCAATTAACAACAGTGTTTATTCCAAATTTCTGGCTGGCTCATTGGTAAACATTGTGTCCCTATAGAGGGATAAAAGGACCTATCCCCACCATTTCGTTAACCAATTTTTCAATGAAAATTAAGTCTTAAAAAATCTGAATGGCTTCTCATATTGCTACTCTGAAAGAAATTCTTATCAAAAGGCCCTCTGCCTTAGAGAGTCCTCTTCTTTTTGCGAAACATATTCATTTTCAACATTAATTATATCATCATAGTTTTTTGTACTAAATTTATGCACTTATTTTTAATCCAAACTTTCTATTGATAAGTTATGAACACTTATAATTCTCAACTTGAAATTAAAAAGTATTTTTTGTGCTATACATTGTTTTGTTAGGGGATGAATCATAACTAATAATTAGCATTAAAATTGATAATAATTATAAGGGTATTGTTTTATGTTAGTAAAAATTGGTATATTAAATAGTAGAACTTAATAATAAGATATACAGTGTTACATTCCATATTGCTCATGAATTAGTATATGAAATATTAATAACTTTGAATACAGGAGGATTTTAAATGAGTTTTAATTATTTTATGCCCACAAGAATATTGTTTGGAAAGGGGCAGTTATCAAATTTGCATAAACAAGAGCTGCCGGGTAAAAAGGCTTTAATTGTGACTTCGGCAGGAACGTCAATGAAAAAACACGGATATCTAGGTAGGCTTGAAGAACAGCTGAAAATAGCTAAGGTTGAATATGTATTGTTTGACAAGATATTGCCTAATCCAATTAAGCCACATGTAATGGAAGGAGCTCAACTTGCAAAGGATAGCGGATGTGACTTTATAATAGGACTTGGCGGTGGTAGCAGCATCGATTCTGCGAAATCAATTGCTGTTATGGCAACTAATGAAGGCGATTATTGGGATTATATCAGTGGTGGCTCTGGAAAGGCAATGCCTATACCAAATGAGCCATTACCAATAGTGGCTATCACAACAACTGCAGGAACTGGTACAGAGTCTGATCCATGGACTGTAATAACAAATGACATCAGTAATGAGAAAATAGGCTTTGGTTATGACAAAACTTTTCCGGTATTATCAATAGTAGATCCTGATTTAATGATGACAGTGCCACCACATCTAACAGCGTTTCAAGGATTTGATGCATTATTTCACAGTACAGAGGGATATATAAGTATATTTGCAAATGAGATGAGTGATATGCATGCGCTGAAGAGTATTGAGCTATTAGGAAAATATCTTAAGGTTGCTGTTAATGAGGGTTCAAATGAGCTGGCACGTGAAAAAGTCGCGCTGGCAAACACCTTGTCAGGTATGGTTGAGTGGCTCTCAGGCTGTACATCTGAACACTCCTTAGAGCATGCTCTTAGTGCTTTCCATCCTGAATTGCCACATGGCGCAGGATTAATTATGATTAGTGAGGAATACTACACCTTTTTTGCAAAATCAGGTGCCTGTGACAAAAGGCTTGTAGACATGGCAAGGGCTCTTGGTAAACTGGATGCAAAAGAGCCTATGGACTTTGTTAAGGAATTGGCAAAGCTCAAAAAAGCATGTGGTGTGGATGAACTCAAAATGTCCGATTATGGGGTGAAGCTGGAAGAACTTGATAAAATAGCGAAAAATGCAAGGGAAACGATGGGAGGGCTTTTTTATTCTGATGCTGTTCAGCTTTCTCATGAGGATGTTGTAGAAATATATAGGAAATCTTACAAATAGTATTTTAAGTTGAGAATTACAGGATGGTGTAATAAACCATAGTGTTTTAATAAATATCACCGGTATTTGTTGCAATATTTGCATTAGCTATAGGGGACTTAAGAGAAGTATATAATTTTATTTTGACAAATTTCTTGGGATAAATATTGGTGCGGTAGAATTCTCAATGGTTTGTTGCCAAAATAACTCGAAAGTATAGTGGTGCTTAC
This sequence comes from Bacillota bacterium, assembly GCA_023395575.1. GTDB lineage: Bacteria > Bacillota > Clostridia > Acetivibrionales > DSM-1351 > Ruminiclostridium. The sequence continues at coordinate 439 of JAEWZA010000209.1, read as the reverse complement.
ATGGTGCACTTTCGAGTCTCAAAAAACGCAAGCGTTTTTTGCAAATGTGGGTGGTAATTACTTAAATGATATGTTTTTGAGTTCATCAATGCTTTAAGCTGCCTTTCCACATTCACCATCCATGGTTCATAGTGTGCTAAAACGACACGATGTCGGTTTTTCAGTGAAAAAACTTGGAGCTTGCTGAACAATTAATATGCATGAATAATGATATTTTGATTTTATTTACAATAATTATTGCATTCATTCAGCAAGCTTTTACCAACTCAACCCTCGAATGAAAAGTCCATCCATGCTTAAGTATTCTAATGGTTGTTTCCAAGTAATCAAACTAATTTTATTAAATTAATTAACTTTTCATTTGATATGTTTGAATACCTATGCTCTCATCTGAGAAAGATGAGTTATTTATAATCTCCTCTATCAACGACTAATTGAT
>JAEWZA010000113.1 GCA_023395575.1 Bacillota bacterium | reverse complement strand
ACCCTGATCAGAGTGAATTAGAGTTTCGGTATTCATTGAAATTCCATGATTAGCGATTAGCTGATTTACAGTTTCAAGGACGAAGTCCAATTCCAGGGAATCGCTTATTACATGAGAAAGGATTTGTTTTGTGTATGCGTCCACAATCATTGACAGATAGCTGAATTTACCGTCATTCCGTTTAATATAAGTGATATCGGTCAACAACACAGATCTTGCTCCATGATCTCGGAATTCACGATTTAAAAGGTTTGGAGCAACATTGCTTGTCTTCATGGCCTTCATCATACGGCGGTAGGGATTAGCCTTGCGAATTGAGCATTTAAGACCGTATTTTTTCATTAACCGCCGTATCTTTTTAATGTTCATCACAATTGAAGGTTTACAGTGCAGCAATTGCATATAAATCCCTCGAGCACCCTTTGCATATCCTCTGTAATTGTAAGCGTCCAAAATCAAATTGAAGTCTTTTTTGTCTTGTTCCTCACGGTTATTTCTTGAAGTTTCTGCTGCAAGCCAGCGATAATAGCCTGATCTAGAAACACCAGCAATTGCACAGAGCCAGGATATATTGAGCATATTATTATCACGGGAGGTCATTTCTCGGATAAATCCGAACTTGATTTCCGGTTTTGACTGGATGAGCATTTCCGTCCTGCCTCCCTGTCCGCTAAAATAATTTTTTTTATAAATTCTAATTCCTGCTTCATGTAGTTGATTTGATGCTGCATATGTAAGAGAGTTTTGGATGGAGGCAATGATTTTTCGGGTTCTTTATCTGATAATGGTCTTTGATATATTTCACGGAGTCCCTTTTCACTTTGTAATTGTTCTTTTATATGTCTGACTATTCCAAGGATACGAGATGATCCAAGGACATCTGGATCAAATCCCATGCTCTGTATAATATTTGTAGGTGTTATTCCTTTTTCATACTGCTCCCAGAACTTCTCTTTAAAATCAACTGTGAAACGTATTGAATTTGATGTGGCACTCTTAACATAAGGACTCTGTCGGATTTTCACTAATTCTTCTGGTGCAAATATCTTTCTGTTCATAGGTATACCCTCCTAAAATGCTTAGTTAAAGTTTATACCCATAAATGTCCACAATCAAGGGTCTGTTAATGGGTTGTGTCCACAACATGGGTTTCTAAACTTTTTGCTGTCCATTTTATAGGGTATATTTTATTGTTTCAATAAACAAATACGCAAAATCCTCTTCCTATTTGCGTATTTGTACGACCCCCCTACACCAAAAACCATCAAAAAAGTGTGTCCACGGAAACATGAAACACACTTCAAAAAAGGGGCTAATCGCCCCGAACCTTTGATATCAAGCTACTTCCGTTCTATCGACACGACTGACTCAACGTGCCTTGAGTGAATAAAATAGATGCATTATGGGTAAACTATTTGTTTTTATTATTAGTCAATCGCAGAAAATCGCTGTAGAGAAAGAAGTTATATGCTTTAATGCTTTTATGGATATATTGAATAAAGAGATTAGAAGTTAGGCAAAAATTCTCTAATTGAATTTATCTTTTGTCACAGGATTAGTTTTAATAGGTTTCTTTTTATTGTATTTATGTATAATTTGATAGAAAAATTGTTCAGTTATGGATATACTGCCCACCCAACAATAAATTATTAAAATGCAATTTATACACTATTTTTCATTTTGTTTTTTACATTATTTATCATTTTTGCTATTATATTATAGAATCTAGATTCTTATTTTTTATTATACTAAGGAGAATATCAATGAGCAAAAAAACACTTGCAAAACAGTTCAAACATAGTACATTACTTATATTAGTCCTATGTCTTATTTTTTCACAGTCTGGTATCTTTGCAAAAAATGAAGAGAATGTGCAAAACAGTTATGGCAAAAAAGTAACTACTTATGCAAATGGTAGCGTTGTAGATACTTCTACAGGGTTAAATTGTGCTGACGTAACTATAACTTACATATCTGAAGAAGGTATATCCAACTCAGTAACAACAGATAAAAACGGAAAATTTAAAATTGGTACACTTGAAACAGGATTTTATTCTTGGTATATTGAGTGTGATGGATATCAGAAAGCTTCGTATTTGTCATATCCTGTAATTTCAGGTGGAAACATCTATACATTTGAAATTTCTAAGGATAATGCAGTTAGCCGTACTTGGGAACAACAAGTTTGTACGGAAGGGGAGCCTGGGGACTCATGCAACCTTAGTGAAGTAATCACAAATTTAAATGCTTCTTCAAAATCAATTTCATTATTAAGCACATACGGTACTGCCGCACCAACCCCATATGTTCCAACTAGTGTTACAGTTAAAAAGTCTTCTGGAACAATCGTTACAGTAAGTTTAGAAGACTATATTGCACATGTTGTTTGTAGAGAAATGGATCCTGCGTACTATATATATGATGGAATGAGCGATTCTCAAAAACTGGTAGCTCTAAAGGCTCAAGCAATTGTAGCTAGAGGTTATGCTGCATACCACTATTATGTTAGTAGACGTCATAGTTCCAGCACTGGATATTATTTTTGTGATACCACACATTGCCAAGTGTATGATCCAACTTATTCGCCTGTGTTAGCAACACAAGCTGCAAATGGAACTGCTAAGCAGATCCCTGCAATTGTAAGTGGTTCTCCATATAATTGGGATATTAGTTATATTGATACTGTATTTTTCGCATCATGTCAAGGTAGCACCATAGACGTTGAGGATTCCCCTGTTTTCGGTGGTACAGCAATATCCTATCTAAGAGGAGTATCTTGTCCTTATGACATACGCCCTACTCTTACGTTAGGGCATCGAGTAGGATTTTGTCAAGACGGGGCAGCTGGATATGCAAAAAATGGAACAACTTATCCCTCTGATATCGTATCACATTATTTTACAGGAGTTGCTGTTGTAACTGGACAATAAACTAATTTTTTTAATAACTCTACCCAGAAGCTTTTTTATTACAAATATAATTCCTCTGGGTAAAGTTATTGCCTTAACTGTTCGTTATTTTTTTGTTATAGAAATATTGAATACTCTATTAATATGTTTGAATAAAATAGAAATATGTATTTTTGTTTTAGTAGAAACTGCTTTATATTTAGGTATACATACTAATTTATTCATTGTGTATACTTATAGTTACTTTTATCATTCGGAGGTGTATTATGGTAAAGAAGTTGTTAACAGTGATCGGATTTATTATTTTGTTATGTTCATTAATTAGCTGTGGTACTACAAGTAATAATTCACCCAGTACCAATCCACAAGGAAATTTAACTTTCAAAATTGTTGATATCAAAAGTGGAACTGAAATTCACAATCTTGACATAAGATTTATTATTCCTGAAATAAACGAAGAGTACAATATTTCTGAATATAAAGAAATTAGTATACCAGCTAAAAAACCAGCTAAACCCAGTTTGTATCCATATGGTTATACAACTATCACTTCAGTAAAGGGATATTATCCAAGAATAGATCATAACTTTAAAATAGGTGGAAATGGTGATGCAGTAATAACCTTAGAAATGACACCAATCGGAGAACTTGAGAATAGTTCCTTCGTTGAAATATTTCATGAAAGTTCTGACGTAGAAATGGTAGAATTTCTAAACTACTATAATTTATCTGATATCAATTAAGTGCTTTTGAAAAAACTTTTTACTCAATTCCATTACCTAAGTTAAAATCATGTCCGATTATTGGAAAGGAATAAATGCTAGTAGAAGAAGCAGTAAAATAATCATCAGTAATTTTTTACAACTTAAGGAATTAAACTTATCAATCATTAGGTCGATGTAACAAATAATCTAATCTGTTGAAATTTTTTAGGTGTGGTATCCATAATTGATTTATTGTGTATTAGTCCTCTCCATTACCTTCCACGACTTAAACTGCACAATTACCTTTTCCTTAGACACCACCTTGACACGTTGAATCAACCTTCTCACCAATTCGGTATAACTCTTTAAATATATTAATATTAATGATATTGTAATTTTGGAGGTTTTCATGAGAAAATTAATATTTATTTTATATGCGTCTTTTATACTGATTTTAATGGCTTCTTGCGGAACAAATCAACAAGCAATTAATACCCAAGATACTCAAGGAAAAAGTATTACTACTACTGATACTCAACAAACTGATAGCAAAAATACTAATGAACCAATTTGCTTACTACTTGACAAAGAAATAAAAACCAATTATTATTCTATTTCCGTTCCCAAAAGCTGGTCTTATGAAGAGCTTAGGAATGGCTCATTATCTTTTATTAAAGAAAATACTGAAATTGGAGGTTTATATATCTAGCCTTACTATAAAGATGTAAAAGACCCTGTGAATGCATTACTTCCCAATCATGCTGAAATAATTGATTCTACAAAACTCACTGGGTTTTTTACCGAGACACAAGAGATAAAATTAGTTACCACCGAACCAGCTGTTTCAGGAGATAGCAACAGTGAAACTTGGATACATATTTTTTTCATAAAAGATAAAGAAGTAATTTACGAGATATTCTTTAATACTAAATTTATTGATGAAAGTAATGTTTTAAAGATAGCAAAAAGTTTTAAATTATTGTAATCCATATGATGTTTTAACTTGACCATAAAGTAACGTCACCATGAGGGGCGTATGGGAGACCGTGTGGGTTCAAGTCCCACCGTCCGCACCAATTTTAAAACACCATTGATTATTCGATGGTGTTTTTTACTATATCTCCTACTGTGAGGTTTTTGATATGAGACCAAAAGTTATCTGAAATTATACTAAAATTCAATCTCTATTGCACTTTTCAGTTGTCAATGTTTTTATCTATATTATGTGCTTAAATCATTTATTTAAAAATATTTCATCAGCGCTAAAATACATATTCTATATCAATTGATTGTATATACAAATCTTGGAATGTTTTGCCTAATTGGGATGTAGTGTTATTTCTCTGTCCCTTTCTAATATGTTCATTTTCACCTTCTCCCAGTTCTCCTTTTGCATTTATAGCCTCTATATTCTATAATTGAGTAATGGAAGTGTTGTACATGTTTGGAGAATTATTTATTGGTACTTTGTTTATTATTTTTTTGATTATTTATTTATTTTATAGTCTATGGCATTCAAGGACACACAACTACATGTGTGACAACTGTAAACACCAAATTCCAATAACTTCTGATGTTCCAATTCAAGGGAAACTTTTTCTTGGCATGCCTAAAATTAAATGTCCTAACTGTGGTAAAACTTCATATTTTGAAGTAGTTAAAAAGTAATTCTTTCCATCGTAATCTTTTCTATTATTCATTAACTAAATATTATAAATTCTCAAACCGCCTTCTCCAACCCCTCAATTCCCCCAACATTTAAATAAGGAGTATTCCAGACCACCTCTATATCCAGTTTAGGTCTGTTATACTCCTCTATTTATCGGTTTTCTTATTATAATTTTATCGCACTCCAAAAATGTTTTATTATATTTTTTTCATGATATAATTATTCCAAAACATGGAAAGGTAATCTTTATGAAAAAGACAATCATTGGTTCAGTACTATTGTTATCAGGTGTAATTTCATCAATTTGCATAATTATCACAGCAGCTTTATTTATTCCAAGAATTACTTCTTGGCGTGGTTCAAAACTTTGGTGGGCTATTTTTGCTGGTAGCGGATCATCTCAAAGTTTAGATTTAGGAACACCTTTTATTTTTGGGCTAATACTATTAGCTTTAGGATTACTTGTTTTATTTATCGAATACTTTAAAAAGGAATAATATTTCGTGCATCTTTAGCCATTAGAGAACTCCTTCCAAAACTAATATTCATTTTCTAAGGAATATCATGTCTGGATGGATTCACTACGGTGTTTGTTTCAGCGTTTACGATTGAATTAAGGGGTATCTAGACGATTTAAGGCTTCATCAATTCTCCTATTAGCATTACCATTGACAATATTATTTACTTCTTGATTTGCATTTGCCACTGATGGTGTAACCTTATTGTTCAACATCTTGCTACGCGAGAAACTTTTGGCACCCGCTAGATTGTCAATAGATGCATTGACGCTAGTTGGTACCGTTTCTAAAGAAAGCTTTATAAGGCGCCAAATTTTATGCCGTGCAGCGTTGACTGCTGGTTGGTTCGCTGGTTGGTTCGCTGGTTGGTTCGCTGGTTTGTTCGCTGGTTGGTTTTGAGCCGGGAAAAGTTCATCTTTGGTTATGTTTGAATTACCGAAGTATGCCTCAGTTTTGATATTGTATACTACAGTTTCTTTGTTTTTTCTTGCATCTGCTGAAGCTTTATTAATGTAGTCATCTTCAAATAATGTATATGCA
>JAEWZA010000082.1 GCA_023395575.1 Bacillota bacterium | reverse complement strand
GTGGAGTTATGGGAGGAGCAATAGGAGCGATATTATTAAATAAATGCCCGTCAGCATTACTTAGAAAAATATTCGGAGCATTTATGATAATTGCAGCCTTTAAAATGATTTTTTAGATTTTTCATATATTAGGAAAGTGGGAATTCGCAGAATGATAGTTATACTGATTGGTTTAGCAGCAGGAATAATAAGTGGAATGGGAATAGGTGGAGGTACAATTCTAATACCGGCCCTTGTTTTTTTTGTTAAACCTGAACAGCATGTGGCGCAGAGTGTTAATTTATTATTTTTTATTCCCACGGCTATAGTAGCACTTTCAATCCATATTAAAAATAAAAATGTGGATTTTAAAACTGGAATACCTATTCTGCTTCTAGGCTTAGGAGGAGCAGTTGTTGGCTCAAATATTGCTCTTTCAATGGATGGAAGTATATTGAGAAAAGTATTCGGTGTGTTTTTGCTTGCTATGGGCGTATATGAATTGTTTGGCAAGCCTAAAGTTAAAAGGCATATGAAAAAAGACAGAAATGCAGATAGAACATAATTATACAAATTATAGCAAAAATATACCGAGGCAAGATAAAGTCCCCACTTCTAAAGGTGTCGAAACATCTTTGTTTTAAGACGGTGAAATGTCTCTTGCCTCGGTGAAACGCCGATACTGTAATAACTCGAAAATAAAGTATGTACGAACATAGTGCATTTTCGAGCCACAAAAACCACAAGTGGTTTTTGACAGTATTGTGCATCGAAAAATTTATTTTTGAATCTAGGCGTTATAACAATCTGGAATGTTGATAAGTAATAATGACAATATTTAATACAGAAATGAGCAACATTAAACCCTTAAAAAATTTTTTGATATGTTATAATTAGGAAAAAAGTGAAGGGTGTGTATAATATTATGGAACTAAAGGATATAGGACTGCTAGCTGAAAAAATAAGAGAAAATGTTTCAAGGGTTATCGTTGATAAAGAAAACATAATAGATTTATCATTAATTTGCGTAATTACAGGTGGGCACATGCTTCTCGAGGATGTACCGGGAACAGGAAAAACAGTATTTGCCAGAGCGTTAGCAGCATCAATTGATTGTAATTTTCGCAGAATACAGTTTACTCCAGACCTTCTCCCATCAGATGTTACAGGTATAAATTTCTATAATCAAAAAGAAAACAAGTTTACATTCAGACCGGGTCCGATTTTCTCTAATATTTTATTGGCAGATGAGATTAATCGTGCTACACCACGTACCCAATCTGCTATGCTAGAGTGTATGGAGGAAAAGCAGGTTACTATAGACGGTGAAACAAAGGAGTTAGCTTTGCCATTTCTTGTTGTAGCAACTCAGAATCCAGTAGAAATTCAAGGCACATTTCCATTGCCTGAGGCCCAATTAGATAGATTTTTAATTAAAACCTCAATGGGCTATCCAAATAGAAAGTCCGAAATAAGTATTCTAAAGAGATTTAAAGAAAAAAGTCCACTGACAGAGCTTAAGGCGGTTGTTTCTTCTCAAGAAATTGTAGAAGCTTCAAAAATTTACTCAACAGTTAAAGTATCAGATGATATTTTTGAGTATATAACTAAAATTACAGAGGCCTCTAGGAAACATTCCAGCGTACACTTAGGTATTAGTCCAAGAGGCTCTTTGGCACTACTGAAGGCTATTCAGGTGAAGGCTTTGATAAGTGGAAGAAGCTTCGTTACTCCAGATGATGTCAAAGCAATGGCAGTGCCTATATTAGCTCATAGGATAATACCTAAAGGTCTTTCTGGTCAAAATATAAATGCTGGTGAAAGGATAATTAATGATATTATAGAGCATACAGAAGTACCACTCGAATAAAATGAGTTTGAGGATAATTAACATTGTCCAAAACTTATTTGGGGATTTTTGTTGCTCGAAAAAGCATCATGTTTGTATAAAGTTATTTTTCGAGCTATCAATTTACATAATTTAAAAGGAGGTCTTATGCTTTTTTTTCAAATTGCGCTTACCTTGCCTTTAATGGTTATTATTGAAATATTATTATATAAATTTTTTAACTTGAGAGGGATGACTTATAAAAGGACATTATCAGAAAGTGCTGTGTTTGAAGGCGAAAAAATACTAATGTTTGAGGATATAGAAAATAACAATTTGCTTCCTATAGCATGGATGAAGGCAGAGTCGCTTATTAATCCCAATTTAAGTCTTGGCAGCATAAAAAACATGCATACCTCTCAAGGTGGATACCATAGAAGCGTATTTTCCATTATGCCTTTTTATAGAATAAAGAGAACTCATGAAATGACTTGTTTGGCACGAGGAGATTATAATGTAGGAAATGTAACAATTACAGCCGGAGACATATTTGGCTTGATGTCTAAAATTGTTACATATGATAATGAAACAAGATTATTAGTTTATCCTAATCCGCTGAGTGAGGATAAAATGCTGCAATGCTTTCATTCGTTACAGGGTGATGTGGTAATACGTCGCTTCATAAATCCAGACCCATTTCTAGTAGCAGGAGTTCGTGAATATCAGGCAGGCGACCCAATGTCTTCGATAAATTGGAAGGCATCTGCAAGAACAAATCAACTTCAGGTATACAAATATGATTATTCTGCAAACTCAAAAATAATGATACTTTTCAATATTGATACCAGTATAAGGCAAGATTTGTTTCCAAATGAAGAGGAGAGTAAACGAATCGAATATGGCATTCATTTCTGTGCAGCTATAGTTGAAAAAACAATTAAACAGGGTATTGAAACTGGATTTTGCTCAAATGGACATTTCAGAGAGGAAAAAGAATTTGTGAATATACCTACTCGTTGCAGCAAATCACAGCTATATACTATACTTGAGGCAATGGCTAAGTTACAGCTTAGCAGGACTATTTCCTTCTATACAATGATAAGGTCTATGAAGCACACAATTTCAAAGGATACAGATATTTTGATAGTATCTCTTTATACAGATGAAAGCATTGAGGAAGAGATATTAGAATTACGACGTAATGGGCATCAAGTAGAAAAATGGATTATCACAGAAAGTGAGGTGGCGTAAGTGTCAGTTTTGTTTTTATTGACAAGTCTTCTTGGATGCCTGGCCTTCGTGCCTATGAGCTTTACAGTTTTTCAATTTTTTATCACACCTGAGAATGCTTTTTTGCTGTCACTTATTTTATGCATTGTTACTATTATTGCATGTATATTGTGTCACTTAGAAATAAAGTCCTTTTTGTATAGAATTATTTCTGCTATCAGCTCTATTATATTTGCATATGTTATATCTGGAAATGTGGATTTTTTCATGATTATAGTAGCAGCAATTTGCATTTTTATTTTTACCAGGGTAAAGAAAGAAATGACTCCCTTTAGAAGTATGGCAATCCAAATAGTAGCAGCTGCATTGCTGTTTAATATACCGCTGACCTTTATAGCTACTAAAGGCATAGCTGATATTTCTGCAATGTACAGCAATATAGCTGTCCTTATTTCTACAATCTCGTCTATAGTTCTTCTTATAATAAAGCAAACAGATGCTTCACGCAGGTTTGGCAATAAGGATATGAGAATTGGAGGTACCCAACGTAGAAACAATAGAATATTTGCAATTGCTGCTTTGGTTATTTTGTTTTCAATAAGTGCTATTGGACAGGTTCAAAACATATATAAGTTAATTATCAATATTATTGCATGGGTTATAAAAAAGTTTGGGAAAATCTTTGAAATAGTAGAAAGTGGAGAGCTTTCTGGTACAAGTCAGCCTGATATGCCCATGCAAATGGAGCTGACAGAACCATCACTATTGGAGCGAATAATTCAAGCTATTACTGAAGTATTAATTTATGCAATAACAATAGCTTTTATAGTAATTATAATTTATTCAATTTTTAGGGCTTTACTTGCAACGGTAAAAAAAATTATAAATTGGTTCAGAAATGGAGAACAGGAAGTACACAGATATTATGAGGATGGTCATTTTGATGAAAAGCAAAGCCTATACAATAAAAATCTAAATAAAATAGTAAATAAAATTCGTCAAAGGGCGGAAGGCTTGTTTGCCAGAGAAGTACCTTATAATAAATTGCCAAATGGCATAGCAAAAACGAGAAGACTTTTCAAGTATTATAAGGAAAAAGCGCAGCTGGCAGGTGTACAAATAGGCAAGTCCTCTACTTCGGAGGAAATTTGCAGTGATTTGTCTGATAAATTGCCGGAAACAAATGATTTTAATATTTTAATGGCAAAATGTTATGGTCAAGCACGTTATGGAGAAGCAGAACCAATACCGGAGGAACTGCATATTTTAGAAAATAAGCTGATAAGATAGCAATTAACGTATGTAGCTTTGGATTATGATTAACTTATAAAAACCAAATATATTATTGACATGAATATAAGAATGGTTTATAGTGGTTTTATATAGAACCACTATTTTTATGAGCAGTGTTATTTTATCATATTGCTTGATTTCAATGAAAGGATAGCTGAAATGGATGTAATAGAGGCTTTAATGCAGGCAGGCTTCACAAAACATGAATCAATACTCTATGTTACTCTATGCAGAGAAGGTGAATTGACAGGATATGAAGCTTCTAAATTAACTGGTATTTCTAGGTCAAATGCATATCTAGGTTTAGCAGGACTTTCAGATAAGGGCGGAGCTTATAAAATTAATGGGGAGACCTTAAAGTATGCTCCTGTAGATTCAATTGAGCTTGCTGAAAATATTAAGAGAAAGTTTAATCAAGTAATCAAGGTAATTGAAGAGGAAATACCACAGGTTAATAAATCAAAGGATACATTTATTACAATTAGCGGTGATGAGCAAATCATTAATAAAATGAAAAATTTGATTAATTACGCCCAATATAGGGTATATATTTCAATTTCAAGAGAGCACCTTGATTATGTGATTGATGAACTCAAGTCAGCTCAAGAACGTGGTTTGAAGGTTGTAATAATTACATCGGTCAGTGTCCAATTTGAAGGTATGATTTGCTATAAGTCACAAATGAACTATGGAAGTGTTAGACTTATAACTGATTCGGCAAATGTTTTCACAGGACAACTGAACGGAGCAAATCCAACAGGT
>JAEWZA010000065.1 GCA_023395575.1 Bacillota bacterium | reverse complement strand
ATACCTTCCTCTCAAATATTAGCTCCCCATTTCAATTTTAATTTATTTTTTTTCTTGGCAAAATATATACTGGTATTACTGTTTCTCCTTTATTATTTGACACTTGAACACTTGATTTAAGATTATATATTTTCATATTTTCAATATCTATATATGCCGTACATTCGACACTATCAAATACTTCTGAAACAGGAAGACTTCTAAAAACCATAGTACCTACTTTAAAATCTTCTGCCCATACAGTTTGAAAAGACACCTTTTTATCATCATTATAAAGCTCAAAACTCATGTTAATTGTTGGCAATGCTTTATCTATATTTGTTAAATTTGTTACAGTAACTACCAATTCTTTTTGGGCAGAAATTCCAACTTTATCAATAGTTATTTTGACTGTTATTGCTTTATCATGAAGTTCGATTTCCTCTTTTGGTTCAATGCCTACCATTAAATTTCCAACAATGTAATGTTTCCTGTCAACTTCTTCTTTTGAAAACTTAAATTTTTCTTGAGCTTCTTGTATTACAAGCGGGTCATGTTTTGAAATAATATATTTGCCATCTTCTTTCTCATAATATTCAAACCTCGATTGCATATACAAATATAATTCTATGTCAGCCTTGGATATATATTCTTTTTCAACCTCTTTAAGCAATAAATCTTTATATGGCATATTAGATAATATACTATCAAGTTCTGATTCTTGATTTATTTTCTTCTTTTTATAACTTGCTAAAATCCGATTTATTTCATCTTTGTTTTGAATTTTTATCAAAGCACCTGCATTGTTGCTTAAAAATTCATTAAGCTTTTTTAAATTTATATGTAAAGTAAAAAATATTTTTCTTAAACAAAAATTGATGATATCTTTTGGCTTCTCCCTCCCCATTTTTAATCGCATCTTAATTAAATCGTATTTTAACACAAAAGAAAATATAAAAATGAAAGGGATAAACATAATATTTAAAATAGGAGTAAGAGCAAAATCTTTAAGTGTATCAAGTACATTATCACTCTTAATGTTAGTAATAAATGTGTAGATTGCATTATATAATAATGCAATTCCAAGTACTGCTTGTAAAAAAACAAACAATGATTTTACTTTCATGTATTCAGGTTTATTACTGAAGAACGCTAAAAATACTATTATAAATACCATTATTGGAAATATTATTATTTCTGTAATTAAATTAAAAGGATATGTATTAATAAGAAACTCAACCACTAAAATAAGCTTTAAATTATCAAAAAGCATATACTTAAAATATTTTTCTTTCTTTTTATCGTTGTTAGAATTAATACATGCTATAAATGCAGAAAAAACAATCCACACCATTGTATCTTTTAACATTTCAACATCCCAAAAGTTAAATCTAATTAAAAAAAGCACAATTATAATAGTATAAATGCATGTAATTGAAAAAAGCACCAGAAATAATTTTGTGAAAAGTACCTTTAAAATATCTGCAACATTTTTACGCAACTGTTTGCTAAAAAGAATTATAATCAACGCAATACCTGTCCATATAGCTGTTGCAATTTCTCTGTTATTAAATGTTTGTTGTGAAATTATCTTGGAAATCTTGATAAACAACTCATAAGATGCTTTCTTGATTAATGGAATAAGTTCATAATATTTTACAGACAAAATTTTAATAAAAGCATTAATTTTATCTAAACCTAGAATAGCAATGAGACTTATTACCATGGATATAATTGCAATAATAAGTGAAATTACCACTATATTTTTTAGTATTTTTATACTCAATTTCAAAGAAATTATTTCTTTATTAAGAAAATCATCATTAGCAACATTGTTCAAAACTTTCATTTCTTCATTAGTAGTTTCTTCAGTTTGCATATTTTGAACCCCTTAAAGCCAACACATAAACGCAAATAATACAAATCATTTTCAATAGATAATTTTCACTATAATATTGACTTAAAACTGTATACTTTTAATGTTATTTAATTCGATATTAAAATGTAATTTCCTGCAAAAAATAAAAAAGTGTAAAAATCTACACCTAATCCGACATAGACTGTATTGCTACATTTGCAAATACTCAGGATATAGTACCATAAGATGTAGCTATCACAGACCTGAGCAAATACTGATAACCTGCAATTCTTTTTTAATACCGTAGAGCGGAAGCATCCATAAGTATATTATGTTTATATTTGTTTCAAAGTCAGTTGTAGGTGCTGCTTTAATTGAAAATAGTATGCAATCAGTAACTCCGACTAATCCTGATAACCAAACTTTCCTTTGTGCAGGTTATATTCCTGTGTAGGCAACTGTAGGAGTGCCCTTATCATCATTAAAGCTATTTCATTAAGATTTGCTATAAATATGCACAAAATTAAATATCTCACAAATTAATTTAAATATTATTTAATCAACTTTCCAGTTGATTAAACTGCTTAAAGTCTAGCAATATAAAGTGTGGTAGCAATTATTAATGGAAAGTTGGGTTAGAAATAATTGCATGAATTAGTTTGATGAAACGAAGTTTTTTTTGCTGAAAAACCGACACGATGTCGGTTTTAGCACACTATGAACCATGGATGGTGAATGTGTGCGACAGCAAAAACACTTCGATGAATCATTACTAATTCTAGCAATTATTTCGGCAACAAACCATTGATAATGCTACCACACCAATAGATTTTTATGTACGAAAGCTGATTTACTTATTGTCTAGCTCTTTCTCTCTCAGTCCCCTACATATACAAAAACAGGTTTTACACTTACATTTGCATCAGGAATAAATGTGATATTTTCAGAGGTAGCAGTTACACCTGATATTCCTTCCCAATGGTCAAATTTGTAACCTTCATTTGGTATGGCTTTCAATGTAATTGGTACACCTTTAAAGTAAATTCCTGTCCAACTTGATGCATTAGTTATTCCAGGTGTTGTAGTTTTTATATCAATTGAATTAGCCTTTACATAGCCTTGTGTTGTAACAGTTGCTATATTGATTTCTGATGTTCCAGTTACTCCATCATTTTCAAATTTATCTACAATATATTGTCTTAGGTAGGCTGGTCTTTGTTCCGCATAATTTTCAAGCACTTCAATATTAGAATACCAAGTAGGAGAAGTTATTGTAGATGCATTTGGATTCTTATTTGCCATTTTTATATATCCCCATCTATTACATTGCTCAGGCATTGCAGTCTGAATTCCTGCTTTCAATTCATATATTTTATTTTTAACCCTTGAAGGAATAAATGATGTATTAAGTTGGTCGGCAAAGGAATTTATAAACTGATTTCTAAACTCAGTATTTTGGATTAATGTTTTTAATAAAAATACAGCCCAATCCCTATTTGAATTTGACGCAGTACCTGGAACCAGTTGCTCTGAAGTAGCAAATTCTATTGAGTTAAATGATGGGCTTTGATCTTTAAATCCAAAAGCAAAATCAGTGTCCTTTAGCAACCATCTCCATCTACCATCAAGTCCATAGGATGCCTCTGGATGGTACTTTCCATCATCCGTCTTGTATTTCCAAATGCTTGTATTATTACTTGGCCAGTCAGTGTTACCACAGTAAATTTCAATTACATTATAATTAATGTAATTTTCAATATCAATTTTTGTCTTAATGTTTTCATAAACAGAGCTATTTGTTATATCATTATTTTTCAAGTAATTAATAACCTCATCTTGATATAGCTTGGCGTCTCCAGCCTCTCCCTCAATAACTTTAGGCGTCTTATATACATCTAACATAACAACCTTATTTTTATCTGCACCATAGTGAGCTTGTAGATAATTCTTGTCATAAAATTCTCTAATGTTATAAATGCCCCAGAATTCACCATTTAAGAACAATACTGATGGTCTGTACGCCATGGTGTCAATATTTAGATGCGATACTAAACCTTGTACTAGCACATCTCTAAACATTGTTCCTTTCCATGAATAATCATTTCCTGCATTTCTTAAAAGTAGCTTATCAAATTTATCAATTCCTTACCATTTGATCGCTTTTTCAAGTCTGGAAATATTTTATAATTAAATTTATCTACATCATCATAATCATGACCTGCATAAAGTCTAAAAGTTTTCTGAGCACCATTTCTTGTATAACCACCACTTATTCGTAAACCACTATACTGAGAAATTTTAAGTGTTCCATCTTTTTCAAAAAGCTCAATGTGCACAGGTCTTTCCCACTCTTTACCTTTGTTTTCAAAATTACCATTAACATAAATTCCTGTTGTATTGTCAAAGAAATTATCTTGGTCTGTAACTATGGATATAACAGGTAAATTATATCTGCTCCTCATGTTGTTATCAACGAAATATGAATTGGTTATAATTTTACTCTTAATTTCACCATTTCTAATTGAAATTGCCTTTATAGTAGTACATTTGAATACTTCTCCTTTAGGTCCTTTATATACTGACCCCGTATCTCCAGTAATATTTAAAATCATGGAAATGACATTGGGCTCTCCTTTTCTACTCTTAACCAATATTGGATTTGTATATTCATATGTTCCTTCGCTACCTGGAACAGGGTCTGAACCATTTAATGTATAATAAATCTTTGTATTTGCCTCATCTGTAGAAAGCAATAGATTAAATTGAGAATTATAAAATCCTGCTGTATGAGAAAATACCGGTTCCTTAACAGCCAATGCATCAGATGAACTAACATTTGTGCAAGCTGTTGTCGACTTTGAGAATACAACCCACTTCGCAGAGCCATCAGTACTACGTCCGTATGATTCATTATCATTTAATGCAGGAAATGTTACAGAATCTATTATTGAACCCTTTGGTGCTTTTAAAGTAATTTCTTCACCTGATGCACTTAGTTTAAAATTAGTATGTAGTTGACCGTCTTTTGCTACTTTATCCTTATCTGATGCCCAAACAATCAAATGCCCCTTTGCTGGAATTACACTTGATGGAAATGTCCAAGTTTCAGATGAATCGGACAGTGTATACCCAGTCAACTCAATTGGTTGTGAGCCAGAGTTAAAGAGTTCTAACCAATCGGAATAAGCACCTCCCAAACTCCCTTTATCAGGATCGTCCACGTCCCCATCCCGTAATGTATCAGTATTAGCTGCCATTATCTCGTTAATATAAAGTGTAGAATTAGTCAATCCATCAGTTCCAGTAGTTTCTGCTGCCAATACGCTACAATTAGCTCCAAATACAAACATTGATTGAGCACCGATGATTAATGACAGTGCAATAGCTGGCAATTTCTTTCTCATAATGTATCTCCTCAAATAAATTTTATAATAAAAAATCTCACTCTTTTAGTATACTTTGTGCAGGTTTGTTTTACAATATTTGTAAATTATTGCCTATCACTATAACTTTCCACTATCGACTTTGAATGTGTTAGGCACAACGCCAGCGGTTAAATATTACCTATTATTACGACTTTCCCAGCTCGACTTGCATGTGTTTGGTACGCACCAGTATCAAATATTACCTATCGTTATGATTTTTCCAGCTAGAAAATTTAATGGAGAAAAGTTGAATAATAAAGTTTAGTGCAAGTTATTTCCCATTCATGTTTATATAACCAAAATATATTTTTACATATGCTTGTTGTATAAAAAAAGAACCCCACTATCTCTGTACCAACCTCCAATCGTTAGATGGTCTAACTTTTAAGGTTCGGTACATCTCTAGCAAGGTCCTTAATACACTTTCCTATTCTTTTTAAATTGAATGTACAGAAACTACTTTATTTCTAATTTGAATCAAATTTATTTGTATCAAATTTATTTACAGTAGTTCTTTTCATCAACTTTATTTTGCTATAAATACGGCTCTAACACTTACATTTCCAGTAGGATCGAAGGTTATAGTATCAGAGGTAGTTGAAACACCTGATATTCCTTCCCAATGATCAAATTTGTAACCTTCATTTGGTATGGCTTTCAATGTAACTGGTACACCTTTAAAGTAAATTCCTGTCCAACTTGATGCATTAGTTATTCCAGGTGTTGTAGTTTTTATATCAATTGAATTAACCTTTACATAGCCTTGTGCTGTAACAGTCGATATATTGATTTCTGATGTTCCAGTTACTCCATCATTTCTAAAATTATTAACTATGGCTTGTCTCATATATGAAGGTCTTTGTTCCGCATAGTTTTTTACAACTTTAATAGTATCATACCATGAAGAAGAACCACCCATACCAGGTATACCACCAAACGGATTTGTATTCTGATTAGTACTTGTCATACTAATAGCTTGCCATCTGTCACATTGTTCAGGCATTGCCACCTCAATTCCCGCCTTTAATTCATCTACTTTTGCATTTACTCTTGTAGGAATAAAGGATGTATTAAGTTGATCTGCAAAAGAATTAATAAATTGATTTCTAAACTCAGTATTTTGTATTAGAGTTTTTAACAGGAATACAGCCCATGAACTATTTGAATTAAGAGCAGCTCCAGGTACAAATTGCTCTGAAGTAGCATACTTTATGGAGTCAAATGATGGACTTTGATTTTGGTATCCAAAGCCAAAGTCAGTGTCTTTAAGAAGCCATCTCCATCTTCCATCTTGTCCATATGGAGCCTCTGGATGATAATTTCCATCATCAGTCTTGTACTTCCAAATAGCCATATTATTACCAGGCCAATCTGTATTACCGCAGTAAATCTCAGTTACATTATAATTAATGTAGTTTTCAATATCTATCTTTGTTTTAATATACTCATATACTCCTGCATTTTTAATGCTATTGCTTTTCAGATAATTTATAACATCATCTTGATATAGCTTGTAGTCATCACTTTCTCCTTCAGAAACCTCAGGTGTTTGTAATACATCTAATATAACAACCTTATCTTTATCCGCATTATAGTGGGATTTAATATATTTATTGTCATAGCGTTCTCTTATGTTGTAAATGCCCCAAAATTCACCATCCAAGAACACTACTGATGGTCTATATGCCATAGTATCTACATTTAGATGTGATACTAAACCCTGTATTAAAGCATCTCTGAACATTGTTCCCGAATGATCATTTCCAGCATTTCTCAAAATTAATGTTTCAAATTTATCTAACTTCTTTCCATTTGCTTTCTTTTTTAAACCTGGGAATATTTCATATTTATATGTATCAACATCATCATAATCATGACCAGCATAGAGTCTAAAGGATTTCTGAGCAATCTTTCTTGTATAACCTCCATTTATACGTATACCGCTATACTGTGAAAATGCTAGCGTTCCATCCTTTTCAAAAAACTCAATATGTACTGGTCTTTCCCACTCTTCGCCCTTCTTTTCATAGTTCCCATTAACATATATTCCTTTTGTATTGTCAAAGAAATTGGCTTGGTCTGTAACTAAAGATATAACAGGTAAGTTGTATCTGCTAGTCATATTATTATCTACGAAATATGAATTAGTTATAATTTTACTCTTATTGCCACCATTATTAATTGCAACTGCCTTTAATGTAGTACATTTAAATACTTCTCCTTTAGGTCCATTCCAAGAAGACCACATATCATTAGAAATATTCGATATTTTTGAAAGGACATTTGGATCTCCTACCCTGCTCTTAACCAATATTGGATTTGTGTATTCAAATGTTCCAGAGGCGCCAGGAACAGGATCCGAACCATTTAGTGTATAATAAATCTTTGTGTTTGCATCATCTGTTGTTAGTTGAAGATTAAATTGAGAATTATAGAATCCTGCTTTATGTGAAAATACAGGGTCTTTTACAGCTACTGCTTCTGCTGAGTAAACATTCTGCTTTGATGGTGTAGGTTTAGAAAATACTACCCATTCTGCAGAAGAGTCAGTCTTACGTCCATATGACTCATCATCCTTCAATGGAGCAAATGTTACAGAATCAACGATAGATCCATTAGGAGCTTTTAGAGTTAATAGCTCTCCTGAAGCACTTAATTTAAAATTAGTATGTAGCTGACCGTCTTTTGCAACTTTATTCTTGTCCGATGCCCAAACAAGCAGATATCCATTTGCGGGAATAACTCCCTTTGGGAACGTCCAAGTAGCAGAAGAATCCGATAATGTATAATTACTCAAATCAACCGCTTGAGTACCAGGATTATAAAGCTCTATCCAATCAGAATATGCTCCCCCAAGATTGCCCGAATCAGCATCATCAACATCTCCATCTCGTAATGTAGCATTATTAGCTGCCATTATCTCGTTAATAAAAAGTGTCTTCACAGTTTCTGAAACTGGAAACTCATTAATAGTTCCAAGTAAATACATTTTCATTAATGCCAAATCAATAGCAGAAATACTACCGTCCCCGTTTAGGTCACCCACAACTAAATCATCGTCAACAGGAAAGTCATTTATAACTCCAAGTAGATAGCTTTTCAACAGCGCAAAGTCTATTGAATCAATGCCTTTATCACCATTTAAATCTCCAACCATTATAGAATTTGCCAACCCCGCCATGTTTACGGCATCAGCAGCAAATACATTGTAGTTAGTTCCTAATGTAAATGTTGATTGAGAACTTAAAATTAATGATAGTGCTATAGCTGTTAATTTCTTTCTCATAAAAATATCCCCTTTAAATAAATTTTAAGAACTTAATAGAATATCTCTTAGCTAGCATTATAAAGCCTAGATTCAAAATTAAATATTTCGATTGTAGAAAAATTTAATTTTATCAGAGGCGTGTAAGCGAGGCGGGAGATATTCTCACCGCCTGAAAACCAAAGCGGTACCCGCCACTTATAGAAGTGGAGGGAAATGTTTTGCCTCGTTTGAAATCCTAGCTGACTATGGGTGAAATTATAGTTTCTATCCCAATTGTTGTTGACCTAAAAAGTCTTATAAACTTATTATATAACAAATGTGTATATTTATCAATAATTGTAATTTGTTGTAGAAATAACACAAAATCTAAAATATGAAAAATAAATTAACTGGTTATGCTAATTTATTAGAACTGAGTTCACAAGTACCTACAAATTGATTATTACTTATGGTAGGTACAATTTTAAAAATGGGATACTTGGATGAAGATATTTGTTTTAATTTGTAATTAATAGTTGATTTTTTCACAATACAACACGATGTTGTTTTTATCTATCTATGAACCTTATAATTGAGTAATATTATTAAAAAAGCCATGAAGCGTAAATATTGACTTCATGGCTTAAACAAATATATGTTTTTTTAAATTTTGCATTACATTTACCTCTCTTTTGTCTTTACTTTTCTTTACTCAATATGCACATATATTAATACTAACTAAACTTTTGTATCAAAACTCTGATTTATCTTTTGTTTGAGAGTATTTGCAAAATCATGTCGTTTATCTTCCTCCCCTCTTCTTTTATCATCTGTTCTGGCTTCTTTACCATTGAAGGCATTTACTCGTGTTATAGGTGAAATGGCAGCTACTCTAGTAATATCCATAATGAGCACCTCCTTTGTTCATCTATTGAACTAGAAGTATCTTCCTACTATTTATATCGGCATATAAGTTAATTCTTATAAGCTAGTTTTGCATTTATAGAGCTGACAAGGGACTGACTAGCAAACAGCGCTTATTATTTAGTGTTAATAAGCGCCGTAATGTAACAAAATACTTTTAAGTGCTGTAAGCTTTACTTTGAGTAATAAAATATAATGTATAAATAAATCTCAAATCTAGATTTATTTATACCAACCTATAAAATTAGAATTTTCGAGAAGAAGTCTTATTAATTAATCTAAAAACAATATATCCAATAAGTGCAAGAACAGCTAATGGAATTATTACGCTAAGTACAGCTCCTATTATCCTTAATGCCACTAATCCCAAAATTACTAATAATATAATAGTTATTACTTTTTTAAATGTATTATTCATAATATTTCTTCATGCCTACATAAAAACTCTACTCATCTGTCAGCATGAAATCGATCCTCCTTTTAATTTTTAGTAAACATTACCTTCATCTATGATATATATCGATTATACACCTGGTAATAAATTCTGTCTAGATATTTCAAAATATTTTTTAATTATTTTTATTGAGTTATTAATATTTTTAATACCCGAATCAATTTCATTAATGTTTTTATGTAGAATCTGTTGGCATTTTCAGCAGCATCATTCTAAGAAACTAATACTAAATGAGTATACTATGATTATACTTCCCTAAAATTTATAATCTTATCAAGGTAAAAATGCTGCTAGAAGACAAAATAAATTAAGTTTGCAAAGATATCACTAGCTTTTTATCTATTTTTTTCATATGCAATTTTATTCACAGCTATTACTGCTCTATCAATTTCATTTATTGAATTAAAAAAACCTACGCTCATTCGAACAATACCTGTTTTTTGCGTTCTGAAGTGATTATGTGCTAGCGGCGCGCAATGAAGTCC
>JAEWZA010000036.1 GCA_023395575.1 Bacillota bacterium | reverse complement strand
AAAACATAGTGCATAGATTTTCCCAGTAATTTAATGACAGTGGCTACTTCTTTATTTCCTGCTGTAAGTGCTTTCATACGTATAGTTTCCAATGTATTATACAAGAAATGTGGATTTATCTGGCTTGCTAGCATCTTGAATTCCATTTTTTGCTGTTGGTTTTTTAAGTCCTGTTCCTGTATTTTTGCTTCATACATTTGGGCATCCATCTTCTGAATATTTTGTATCATTACCTTCAAATCAGAATAAACTTCAGATAATTCATCTTCGCCCCTTATATTGTCTAGGATATGATAATTACCTTTGCTTACCTTATGCATTTCTTCCCGAAGTGTGATAATACGTGTGCTGAAGTTATTTGTAAAATGTTTGATTATAAAAAAAGGCAGTGCTGAAGCTAGCAGCATTGTGGCAGCACATAATATAATTATATGATTAACGTCGGGGAAAGCATTAAAATCTAAAGTAGATATATAAATCCTGTCTTTAGATGCGTAAGGAAGTAAGGTTGATATATTTGCAATACTCTTTTTGTTCTCGTAGAACAGTTCTCCCGAATATTGATATTGACTTTTGTCGTAGTCTATAGGTATTGTTAGATATTCTCCTGATAGATTTCTTTGTGTACTGAAAAAAACAGGATCTCTATTTACTGATACTGTATTAAACAGGGAAGTATTCTGTACTCTGTTTTTTAAATAATTATTACTGATTGTAATTTTTAATACGGCATATTCTTTAGTTGATATAATTGGTATTCGTCTAATCAGACTTAGTTCCTGAGAAATATGCTTCCAATAGTCAAGGGAGCTTAAGCTTTTCCAATTAATATCAGCACTATTTATTGCCTGTTGATACCATTCATTTTTTTCAATCTCCTTAGTTACAGGTATTATAGAAGCGTATTGTATTATTGAGTCATATTTGTATATAGTTGGATTGTTTGTATAAAGCTTAATGGAGGATATGTATGTATTTCTACTAATATAATTCTTTAACTTAGTGTAGTTGCTGCAGCTTTTATCAGCCTCCTGTTTACTGTTGTAGCGGGTTGCTAAAAGCTTCTGCAAATCTTTGTCCATAAAAAGCTCATCAGAAATATTATATACTGAGGTTGTTACTTCAAATAGAATTGACTTGACACGGAGATTATCTGCTGAAATTTGATTCTGATAATGATTCAGTAATAATGTTCTGGTGTAAAATATTAAGAAAAAACCAATGAATAGGATTGGTATTAAAATAGCACTGCAATATATGAAATATAATTGTTTTTTTACCTTCCTATTAGGAAATATCTTGCTTAAAGCAGTTAATTTCTTCATAATCATATCTCTTCCTATTTAATATAATATTTTCAACTTTCGCACATAAAAATCTATTGGTGCGGCAGCATTATCAATGTTAATACTAAATCTATTCATTCAGCTAGTGGTATATTCAACTACGAAAGTTGATTAATATTGTTAAATGATTGCATCATAGTTAAAAAAGATTAGTGTAAAATATGCCGAATTGACCTGTTTTTGCAATATACTATATTGTAACATAATTAGCTAAAATAGTCTCAGATTATGTAAGAATTGATAGTGAAGTAATGTTTTAGAGTTACTATTCAGCCTTCTAAAAAAGCTTGTTAATTTCGTATTTTAGGTGCTCAAATTTATTAGTGGTTTGTTGAAAAAAACACTGAAAATGAAAGTGTATTAACTAGAATAATTAAGGTATTTTAGTTCTAAGGTATGTATTATAATTACTGTTAAGTTATACGGGAAGGAGCAAAATTAATTATGAAATTTAGCAATGGATGTTGGATGCAAAAAGAAGGAACAGAATGTTTCTCACCTCAACTGGTTTATAGTTCAAAAATTGAAAAGGACTGCGTAACGCTTTGTGCTCCAACTTATCATATTAAGCATAGAGGAGATACACTGGGAGGAGTAAATTTAACAATAAGGATTTCTTCACCCATGCCTGAAGTTATCAGGGTTCAGACTTACCATTACATGGGGGTTGTATCGAAAACTCCTGAATTTGAACTTTTCTATGATAAAAATAACAATATGCAGACTATAGAAAATGATAATGAAATTATAATATCAAGCGGAAGTTTAAGACTTGTCATAACAAAACAAAACTGGTCCATGTCTTATGAAAGAGCTGGTGAGCTGCTAGCTAAGAGTGCATTCCGTGACTTGGCATATATGAAGACAGACTGGAAGGGCCTCGCATATGATGCTGGAGGGCTTGAAAATACCTACATGCGCCAGCAGTTGAGTATATCTGTAGGAGAATTGGTGTATGGCTTAGGAGAGCGTTTCACTCCTTTTGTTAAAAACGGGCAGACTGTTGATATTTGGAATGCAGATGGAGGTACGTCCACAGAACAGTCCTATAAGAACATTCCCTTTTACGTTACTAATAAGGGCTATGGAGTATTTGTTAACCATCCTGAACAGGTTTCTTTTGAAATAGGTACAGAGAATGTAACAAAGGTTGAATTCAGTGTTCCCGGTGAAAGCTTGGATTACTTCGTTATTAATGGACCCACAATGAAGGATGTTTTGACCAGATATACGGATTTGACAGGTAAGCCATCTTTACCCGCACCATGGACTTTTGGGTTATGGTTATCTACCTCCTTTACAACCAATTATGATGAGGAAACGGTTACAGATTTTGTAGATGGTATGCTATCAAGAGAAATACCTCTTAGGGTATTCCACTTTGACTGTTTCTGGATGAGGGAGTTTTGCTGGTCGGATTTTACATGGGATAGCCGTGTTTTTCCTGACCCAGTTGGTATGCTTAGACGACTTAAGGAAAAAGGCTTAAAAATATGTGTATGGATTAATCCTTATATTGGTCAGGAATCAATTCTATTTAAAGAGGGCGTGGAAGGCGGATACTTTATTAAACGTCCTAATGGAGACGTGTGGCAGTGGGATATGTGGCAGCCTGGTATGGCAATTGTTGACTTTACAAATCCTAAGGCTTGTAAATGGTTTAGCGATAAGCTGGAAGCCTTATTGGATATGGGTGTGGACTGCTTTAAAACAGACTTCGGTGAAAGGATTCCTACCGACGTAGTTTATTTTGATGGCTCTGATCCCTTCAAAATGCATAATTACTATACATATTTGTATAATAAGACGGTATTTGATATGCTGGAGAATAAACGTGGTAAAGGGGAAGCCGTATTGTTTGCAAGATCAGCAACTGTGGGCGGACAGAAATTTCCTGTTCACTGGGGAGGAGATTGCTGGTCGGATTATGAATCCATGGAAGAGAGTCTGCGAGGTGGTTTATCGCTAATGATGTCTGGATTTGGATATTGGAGCCATGATATCGGTGGATTTGAAAATACTTCCACACCGGATGTTTATAAACGATGGGCAGCATTTGGTTTATTGTCTTCCCACAGTCGTTTGCATGGAAGCACCTCGTACCGTGTACCGTGGGCTTATGACGAAGAAGCGGTGGAGGTAGTACGTTTCTTTACCAAATTAAAGGCCGCATTAATGCCATACTTGTTTAAAACTGCCGTTGAAACCTCTAAATCAGGTATTCCAACTATGAGAAGCATGGTGCTTGAATTTACTGAAGATAGAAATTGTCAATACCTAGATAAGCAATATATGCTAGGTGATGCTCTCTTGGTTTCTCCTATATTTAACAGTAACAGCATGGCAGAATATTATTTGCCGGAAGGAACCTGGACCAATTACTTTACTGGTGAAAAAGTGGAAGGTTCCAAATGGATAATAGAGAAGCATAGCTATTTAAGTATTCCGCTTATGGTTAGAGAAAATTCAATAGTGGCGGTTGGTGCCCATGATGATAAAGCGGATTATGACTATGGAGATGGCGTTCAGTTAAGGGTTTATCAATTAGTAGAAGGTAAAACAGCCGAAACAGTAGTTTACGGTATGGATGGTACTAAAGATTTAGAAGCCTCCATTCTTAAAAAGGACGGGAAAATTACTGTAAGGGTGAAGGCAAAGAAAGTCTATAGTATTCGTTTTGTAAATGAAACTAATATAGAAGCTTCCGATGCAGAAATAATCTATAGTGGGAAGGATACAGTTATTAAGCCCAAAAATGGTGTGTTAGAAATTGTTTGCACTAAAAATTAATACATTGTGCTAAATATTTTATGAATTTTGCAGGGAAAAATTATAGTACTGGTTTACTGGTACTTCCATACAAAATATGATAAATGGGTTACTACCAAGAATTTGTTGAATTTGTATTGGTCCATAATAGTTAAATACCACATTTTAGCATCTATGATGCATTCTTTCTAGGGACTGTTGCAAATTAAAACTATCTCAATGCCGATAACTTATTGTAAGAAATAGTACGCGAGTGCAATATATATCTAGTTGCGAAGCTTGATTAGAAATTGATGCTAGAAATAATAGGTAAAGAACAAGTATTGTAGACGACACAGCGGAAGTCAGTAGCTGTGAGTATTGACCCGAGACAGGATGTTGAGTGCTATACGGTCGGCGGAAGTACTTGTTCTGCACCGCAATTATTTCAGTGTCAATTTCGGGAGCAAGCAATAGATATATATTACACGGGAGTACTATTTAAGCAATTTAATGTTGATATAAATTAATTTTTGTTTTGCAACAGCTCATGGTAGAATTAACTATTCACTTTAACTTAGTACACCATTTATCTTAGCTGTAATCGCGTACCAGTAATATGCTATAAGTAATTTTACCTACGAACTTAGTTCATAATATATTAGGACAACGAGTGAATTAGCCTAATTGAATACGATATGTTAACGTAAGCATACTTTTTTAAAGGAGGTGCCCAGTCTCTTGCATTTATTATGTTGTTTTGTGTAAAATGTGAGATCTGGACATAGATATGTTTGAGACAGAAATAGAGAAATTGTTGGAACAACTGACTTTAGATGAAAAGATTTCGATGATTCATGGAAATGGATTATTCAGAACTGGAGCGGTTGAACGCTTGGGAATACCGTCGTTGAAATTATCAGATGGGCCTATGGGTGTGCGTTTTGAATTTGAAGATGATTGCTGGAAGGTAATCGGACATTCCGATGATTTTGTATCATATCTTCCCTGTAACAGTGCTTTGGCTGCCACTTGGAACAGAGCTTTGGCGTACAAGCTAGGAGTAGTGCTTGGAGAGGAAGCTAGAGGCCGGGGAAAGGATGTTATCTTGGCACCGGGTGTTAATATTATGAGAAGTCCTGCCTGCGGGAGAAACTTTGAGTATATGAGCGAAGATCCATACTTAACAGCAAAAACGGCAGTTCTATTAATTAAAGGTATTCAAAAATCAGATGTAGCTGCCTGTGTAAAGCATTTTGCCGTAAACAATCAAGAAACCGAACGTCTTTGGGTAGAGGTACTAGTGGATGACCGCACATTAAATGAAATTTATCTGCCAGCATTTAAAGCTGCTGTATGCGAAGCCGACAGCTATTCACTGATGGGTGCTTATAACCTGCTAAGAGGTGAACATTGCTGCCAAAGCAAATATCTGCTAAACACAATTTTAAAGGAAGAATGGAAATATGATGGTTGTGTTATATCAGACTGGGGAGCCGTTCATAACACAAAAGCGGCGGCAGAAAGCGGACTGGATATAGAAATGTCAGTAGCAAATAATTTCGACCAGTACTATATGGCAGAGCCGCTGAAGGAGTTAATTTTAAAAGGTGAAATAGAGGAAAAGCTGATTGATGAGAAAGTAAGAAGAATACTTCGCATGATGTATAAGCTTAAAATGTTTGGAACGTCAAGGTGTAAGGGAGCATATAATACTCCCGAGCATAGAAGGGATATTCTTGATGTGGCAAGAGAGTCTGTTGTTTTATTAAAGAATGAGGATAACAGGCTTCCATTGCAGGAAAGTAAGCTTAAAAAATTACTGGTAATTGGTGACAATGCGGATAGAATCCATTCTAATGGTGGAGGAAGTGCTGAAATTAAAGCACTGTATGAAATTTCTCCGTTATTGGGATTAAAAATGAAGCTTGGAGGCAATACAGAGATAATTTATGCAAAAGGCTATTATGTGGAGCCCAAAAAGGATGAAAATGATATTAACTGGCAGGAAACCAGTTTAGAAGATGTTGTACAGGCTAGAAGGACAGAAGCAATTGATGCTGATATAAAAGCCAAGAGGCAAAAGCTTTTGGAGGAAGCAGTAGCTTTAGCAAAAGCTACAGATGAGGTAATTATAGTTGGTGGTCTTAATCATGATTATGACTCTGAAGGTCTTGACCGCAAGGATATGAAGCTTCCATTTGAGCAGGATACATTGATTAAAGAAGTCCTAAAGGTAAATCCTAATACTGTTGTAGTTATGATGGCAGGTTCACCGGTTGAAATGGGTGAATGGCTTCAAACTGCAAAAGCAGTGGTATGGTGCTGGTATGGAGGAATGGAAGGTGGAACTGCATTGGCAGAAGTATTGCTTGGGGAGATTAATCCAAGCGGTAAGCTTCCAATGACCTTTCCCAAAAAACTTTGTGACTGTTCCGCTTATTCGCTCGGTGAATTTCCCGGAGGAAAGACCGTTTCATATAGTGAAGGTATATTTGTAGGCTATCGTTATTATGATACCTATAAAATAGAGCCAGAGTTTTGCTTTGGGCATGGACTGTCCTATACCACCTTTGATTATAATAATATATCCTTGGAAGTAGAAGAAACAGAGGATGTAAAAATAAGTGTAAAATTTGAGGTTACTAATAACGGTAGCTGTGTCGGTCTGGAGACGGCACAATTATATGTAGCCTACAAAAATTCTGCTGTGGAACGTCCTGTACAGGAATTAAGGCAATATATAAAAATTGCATTGGAGCCGAGGCAAAAAGAAAATGTTACGCTTGTGCTGGATAAAACTGCATTTGGCTATTATAATACAGATAAAAAGCAATTTCTCACAGAAGAAGGAAATTATGAAATTCGAGTGGGAAGTTCATCTAGAGATATTCGCTTGAAAAGCGAAATAGAATTGAAGCAGGAATATAGTTATTAGAGGTAGCAAGGGTTAATTTAAAAGCACTTAATGAGTATATGTTGATTACAATAAATAACTTAAACTTAACACATTAAAATCTATTATTTCGTCAACAAACCATTGATAATTTTACCCCACCAATATAATGGAACCTATATAGTATGAACCGACCCCAATAAGTTAGAACTAAAAATCTAGCAATTTGGTGGTCGGTTTTTTATGGAGTTTATAGTAAATTAGATATTTATTGACATGAGCTGGGCAGAGTATTGACAAAAACAGTACCAAATATTGGGATAACTACCTTTGACTATGATATAATTTCAGGTATGGACGAGGGTTGTTACAAGGAAGTCACAACAGACCCAAAGGGTAATGTAACAATTAAAGTCTTTGACAGAGCTGGAAGGCTGAAAACTGTAACGGCAGATGGAAAAACCACAACTTATAACTACTATGACAATGGTGCAAGGGAAAACGTTATATACAATGATGGCACAAAGGATATAGCTATTGAAGAATACACTTATTATGACAATGGCTTATTGTGGACAGATGATATACTTAGACCGAACGTAAAAGAACTTAAATTCAATATTAATCCTAAAACAGGGGAGTCATTCCAAAATGGCTACAACATAAGACCAGCAGCTGAACCTAATGAACTTCCAAAACAACCAAAGTGAGGTGAGTAAAAATTGGAATTATTTGATGATAAATTAATTGAAGAATATATAGAATGGAAAAATGCAAATCCATACAATTTCTCGTGGTGGAACTTTGTAAATATGAAAGTCAATTTGGATACAGCCCTAGCATTTGCAAAGTTTTTCTCACCAGAGATAGTTAGTGTTGAAGGTTATTTTCTCTTGAAAGATAAGTTTTCAAAAGAGCTTTTTGAATCATGGAAGAAGGCATGCAATTGTAATAAAACCAGTGTTGAGAAAATGATGAATCTTTATCAGTTGAGGGATTTCTTTCACATCAACAATGAGTATACTGAGAATGAGGATGAAAAGATAAAGACTCTTGGAAAAGTTCTTCAATTCTTTTGGGAGATGAGTTTTAAAAATATGTATCCAAGAAAGCAAATAAAGGTAGAGATTTTCGAGGAAGATGACGGGGAGTTGTTTATTACAGTATATGAAGTGCAGTAATTATTGAAAACTAAAATGGCGGTTGACTATATGATGACCGTCTTCCTTTCTATTTAGCGATGGGTAGATTTGTTGATTTTAATTATTTATACCCCCCTGCACTTTATTTCTAACTTTGATATAATAATCCTATGGTTTGGATAATAATTCATTATTTTGGACTATAATATAATACAAAAAGCAAGCATGAACTGGAAAATAATGAAAATCGGAGGTCTTATATGCTTAGTATTCAAAATCTCACAAAGATTTATAAGGGCGGTAAAATAGCTGTTTCTAACCTGTCGTTAGAGGTTGAGGCAGGAGACATCTACGGCTTTATTGGACATAATGGAGCAGGAAAGACAACTACTATCAAATCAATTGTAGGTATTATCGACTTTAATGAGGGTGATATATTAATAGACGGTGTTTCTATAAAAAAAGAGCCCATGCTTTGTAAATCCAAGTTTGCCTATATTCCTGATAATCCGGATTTATATGAGTATCTTACAGGTATTCAGTATCTAAATTTTATGGCAGATGTCTTTAAAATAAGTAAAGAAGAACGTGAAAGTTCAATTTATGCTTATGCTGCTGATCTAAATATGACAAAGGCATTAGGAGATCTTATTTCCACTTATTCACACGGTATGAAGCAGAAGCTTGCAATTATTGGTGCACTAATACACAAGCCAAAACTGCTCATTCTAGATGAGCCCTTTGTAGGACTTGACCCTGAGGCAATTGTAACCCTAAAAAAAATTATGAATGAAATGTGTAAAAATGGCGTGGCTATTTTCTTTTCAACTCATGTGCTTGATGTGGCAGAAAAGCTCTGCAACAAGGTAGCTATTATCAAGGAAGGTAAATTAATTGTGTCTGGTGAAACTGATAAATTAACTGGTGGCAAATCCTTAGAAGAAGTATTTATGGAGGTGGTTGGAAATGCTCAGACAAATTCGTCAGCTGACAACAGTTCAACTCTATAATTTATTTGGATTTAATGAATTTCGATATAGCAAGGACAAAAAGGTGAAAAAACGTTGGATAGGAATGGCGTTAATTTGGGTGTTTTTAATTATTATGCTGCTATCTTATGTTTCAGCTCTGTGTGTAGGACTATCAACACTTGGAATGGCAAGGATTATACCAGAATACTTGTTTGTAGTTATAAGCTCAGTTATCCTTTTTTTCTCGTTTTTTAAAGCTGGAAGTGTGATTTTTCAAATGAATAATTATGAAATATTAATTTCACTTCCTGTATCAAGGGTAGCTATAGTACTTAGCCGTTTTTTAACAATGTATATAACAAACTTGATATTGAGCTTTTTAATTATGATTCCGGGAATTATTTTCTATGGAATTTTTGAGACTCCAAGTATTATGTTCTATATTTTAAGCGTGATAGGAACTCTATTTTTGCCTCTTCTGCCAATAACCCTTGCAACAGCTATAGGGGCTGGAATTACAGCAGTCAGTTCTCGTATGAAGCATAAAAGCTTGATGAGTGCGCTATTAACTATTTTGTTTGCAATGGGAGTTATCCTTTTTAGCTCATTGTCAGGAGATAAATTTGAAAGTTTAAGTGAAGAAGTATTAAAGAATTATGCTTCGCTTATTTCAACACAAATTCGAACCATATACCCTCCAGCTACATGGTTTGGTCAGGCTGCTGTAAATGCGGATATAGGTTATTTTCTGCTTTTACTTATAACATCGGTTGGGATATTCACCCTTACAATTTTTATACTACAGCGTTACTTTACTGTCATATGTTCGGCACTTAACGCAAGCTCAGCTAAAAACAACTATACAATACGTGAGCTTAAAATGGCATCCCCAGTAAAAGCACTATTTTATAGGGAGCTAAAAAGGTATTTTGCCTCCAGTGTATATGTTTCAAATACGTTAATTGGTTATTTACTTATGGTGGTAGCAGCTGTTGCTCTGCTTATTTTGGGACCAGAAAAATTGGAGGTTTCAATGGAGCTCCCTGGTATAGTAGAAAAGGCATTACCTGTTGTTATAGGAGCAATGGGATCAATTATGCCCACAACGGCAGCTTCTATTTCAATGGAAGGAAAACAATGGTGGATTGCAAAAACAATCCCGGTTAAAAGCAAGGATATATTTGACAGTAAAATTCTCGTAAATCTTATTATAGCATTTCCGTGTTATATAATTGCGGTGATTTTGAGTATTTTAGCAGTAAAGCCTAACTTTATAGGAGGAGTATGGATAGTCCTGATTCCTGCTGCATATATTCTTTTTTCATCAGTTGCAGGAATTACGGTTAATCTAGCTTTTCCAGTTATGAAGTGGGATAATGAGGTCACTGTAGTAAAACAAAGTGCTTCTGGAATTGTGACTATGCTGGTTAGCTTTATAAGTATTTTGTTACCAATAATTGCTTTGTTTACTATAAAAAATGTGTCTGTGAATTTTATAATGGGGGCTATACTTCTTATTCTATCTGCAGTTACCGGATTTCTATATGCCAGAAATAATAGAAAGCAGATTTTAAATATAGAGTGATTTCATTTTTACCGCTAAAGCTTACAACGTGTAAGTTTTCGCGGTAAAATTAAACTTTCTTTACCAACAAATTCAAACAAATTTCTTTAACAGAGTATTCTATTTTATCTAAAAATTACTGGTGTGCAATTATAAGTATCTTCTCTGCAAATTTCTTTCAAAATGAATTATTAAAGCGAGTTAAATTAGCTCGACTTTCATAATAATAGTCTATCTATATG
>JAEWZA010000018.1 GCA_023395575.1 Bacillota bacterium | reverse complement strand
GCGAAGCCCTAAGAAAAAGAAATTCTGCTCGTTCTAAATCAACAGATATAGATAGAGGGAAGAATGATGAAATGGAAACTTAAAAGCAATATTAAAAATAAACATTACCTTTTAGAAAAGTGTTGCTGGTCATAAGAAAAGGTACACATCAATGGTTATAATAATTGGTGTGTACCTTTATATAATGGCCTAATAACTATTTGAGCTTATATTTCTTTAAGTTTATATTTAACTGATTAACTAATTGATCTAAGCTTTGAGCTGAGGTTTTCATCTCATCAAGAATTTTTAGCTGATTTTCAGTAGTAGCAGCAACCTCTTCACTTGATGCGGCAGTTTGCTGAGAAACAGAAGAAATATTCTCAATAGCACTAATTACATCGCCCTTGTCATTTTGCATTTTAATAACAGCAGTATTAACATCGCTTATCTTTTCAACTATAAAGTCAATAGCATTTGCAATATCACTAAAGGAGCTATTAGTCTTATCAACAGCTAAGTTTTGATCTTGAGAAACCTTTTTCATTATTTCCATAGATGAAATAGCTAAAGCAGATTCTTCAGCTATGCTTTGCATCATATTGTTTATCTCCTCAGTTGACTTTCTGCTTTCATCTGCTAGTTTACGTACCTCGTCAGCGACAACCGCAAAGCCCTTTCCAGCTTCACCTGCTCTTGCAGCTTCTATTGCAGCATTAAGTGCAAGTAAATTAGTTTGTTCTGCGATATTTTCAATAGACTCAACAAATAATCCAATATTTTTTGTAGCATTTGTAAGGTTTTCAACAACAGAAAATATTTTTTCTGAAGTTTCATAGGTTTCTTTGGATTTTTCTCTTAAAGTTGTAACAGCTTTAAGTCCTATGGAATTTAACTCGCTGATTTTATTAGTTTCAGTAGTAATACCGTTGTAGCTTTCATATACAAAATTAATCAGCTCTGAAAGCTTGTCCACAACCTGTACTCCTAGTTGAGCTTCTTCAGCCTGTGAGGATGCACCCTTTGCAATTTCATCTATTGTCTTTGATATTTCTGTAATTGCATTAGAAGCATTTTGTGTAGTTGAAACAACACTTCTTGATGATTGGGTAATGGAAAGAGATAGACTGAAAAAACTCTCAATAAGTGTACGTATTTCGCTAATAACAACATTAACTACAGTTGCAATACCACCAAGAATACCATATTTTTTTGGTTCTATAAAATTTGAAAAATCGCCAGATTTAAAACTATCAATTTCTAATGAAAACTTTTTAATATTGCGGTGGAAATTAAATCCAGTGTTTAAAGCTAAAAAGATACCAGTTATTGTACTACAAAAAAATGTAAAAACTGCGAAAGTTATGTCTTTAAATATCACGTATGCAACAATAGCGAATATCGCACATGATATGATATTGAGTAATACCAGTGTAAGATATTTAGAATTGCCAAAAGTACTTTTTTTCATAATATTACCTCCAAAATTATGTAAAAATTAAACGGCTAAAAAAATATATTTTTATATTATTCTACATTTATTATTAAAAACCTTTTTTTCTTCGCATAAACTTTAAAATGGCTGATGTGGTAAAAAATTGGTAAAAATATGTTTCGAATTAAGGGGAAACTTGAACTAAATTCTATATTCTGTAAAATATCATCAGGAAAATACTAGATAATTATGCATTGACATATCAAATAAAATTGTATACAATTATACAAACATACAAAAAAACATGTTTTAATATTCAACACAAGCTTAACTTTAATTTTATGAATTATCTTTATTTTTGTCAGGGGGAATTGAAATGATTGAATTTAATAAGAAATCAAATACATTAGAGCAGACTCAGTACAGATATTCACTTCAGAATGTATCGGAGCCTAATCTTTATAGAGAAATTTTTAATTATGATGAAGTGCCAAAATGTGCCTTTAATCATCGGAGAGTTCCTATGAATCCACCAGATGAGATTTGGATTACTGATACCACCTTCAGAGATGGTCAGCAATCTAGGGCTCCGTACACAGTAGAACAGATTGTTAAGTTATATGATTATCTGCATAGCCTAGGAGGGCCAAAAGGTATCATACGACAGACTGAGTTCTTTCTGTATAGTGACAAGGATAAAGAAGCTGTTTATAAGTGCATGGAAAGAGGTTATCAATTTCCTGAGGTAACTAGTTGGATAAGAGCTTCAAAGAGTGATTTCAAGCTTGCAAAAGAAATGGGAATGAAGGAAACTGGCTTTTTAGTAAGCTGTTCTGATTATCATATATTTAATAAGCTAAAAAAGACTAGAAAGCAGGCAATGGAAGATTACTTGAGTGTTATTAAGGAAGCTCTTGATGTTGGAATTAAACCAAGATGTCACTTTGAAGATATAACTAGGGCTGATTTTTACGGATTTGTTGTTCCCTTTGCAACTGAGCTTAGGAAATTAATGGATGAAAGTGGAGTCCAAATTAAATTGAGAGCCTGCGATACAATGGGTTATGGTGTTACATATCCAGGAGTGGCTCTTCCAAGAAGCGTACCTGGAATAATTTATGGTTTAAGGCACCACGCAGGATTTCCAAGTGAGCTGTTGGAGTGGCATGGACATAATGACTTCTATAAAGCTGTTGACAATTCTTCAGCCGCTTGGTTGTATGGTTGCTCTTCTGTTAACTGTTCACTACTTGGTATTGGTGAACGTACTGGAAATACTCCACTTGAAGCTATGGTGTTTGAATATTGCTCACTTAGAGGAACTACAGATGGAATGGATACTACTGTAATAACGGAAATTGCTGATTATTATGAGAAAGAACTAGATTATGAGATTCCTCCGAGAACACCTTTTGTCGGTAGGCATTTTAATGTTACACAAGCTGGAATTCATGCTGATGGTATGCTAAAGGATGAGGAAATATATAACATATTTAATACAAGTAAGCTCCTAAACAGACCTATAGGGGTTGCAATAACTCAAACCTCTGGTTTAGCAGGTATAGCTCTATGGATTAATAATAATTTCCGCTTGAAAGGAACAGATATGATTGATAAAAAGGATCCAAGAGTTGCAAAAGTTAAGGAATGGATTGACAAAGAGTATCAAGATGGCAGAATTACCTCCATTAGCGATAAAGAGATGCTAAAGGGAATTCAGGAAATTGAGCCTAGCTTGATTTCGAATAAAAAATAATACAATAATACTATGTCTTTTTAGATAAAAATGTTATTATATTAAGCGGCAGTTTATTAAAATAATAAATAATATAAACTCAGACTGAGCACATATATACCTATTCAATCGTAAAGATAGATACCCATTCATCAGCAAAGTTTGAGTTTATAAAATGAAAATTAATACAGGAGGTTGAAAAATGGGTTTAAATCTAGCTCAGAAAATAATTAAAGATCACTTAGTAAGTGGGGAAATGGTTGTAGGAAGTGAAATATCTATTAAAATAGATCAAACACTTACGCAGGATTCAACAGGTACTATGGCATACCTTCAATTTGAAGCAATAGGAATGCCAAGAGTAAAAACAAAAAAATCAGTTGCATATATTGATCATAATACAATACAGTCTGGTTTTGAAAATGCAGATGACCACAAATATATACAAACAGTTACTTCAAAGCATGGTATATATTTTTCAAAGCCTGGAAATGGAATATGCCATCAAGTACAGTTAGAGCGTTTCGGAGTACCAGGTATGACTTTACTAGGTTCCGACAGCCACACTCCAACAGGTGGTGGAATTGGAATGTTGGCTATTGGAGCAGGTGGACTTGACGTTGCTGTAGCAATGGGTGGTGGTCCATACTATATTCCAATGCCAAAGGTCTGCAAGGTTGAATTAAAAGGAAAGCTAAATCCATGGTCAACAGCTAAAGATATTATACTTGAAGTTTTGAGAGTATTAACTGTTAAGGGTGGAGTTGGTAAGGTAATTGAATATGCTGGAGAAGGCATCAAGAGTCTCACAGTTCCTGAGAGAGCAACCATTACAAATATGGGAGCTGAATTGGGTGCTACAACATCAATATTCCCAAGTGATGAGGTTACACTTGAATTCTTAAAGGCTCAGGGCAGAGAGCAGGATTGGATTGAGCTATTACCTGATGCTGATGCGGAATATGATGAGCATATTGTTATAGATTTGGAAACAGTTGAGCCAATGGCTGCAAAGCCACATAGTCCTGACAATGTTGAGAAGATTTCTACTATCGGAAAAATTAAGGTTGATCAGGTTGCTATTGGAAGTTGTACAAACTCATCATACATGGATATGATGAAGGTTGCTGCTATATTAAAAGGAAAGACAGTTAATCCAGATGTTAGCTTAGTTATTGCTCCTGGTTCAAAGCAGGTGTTGACTATGCTTGCACAAAACGGTGCTTTGGCTGATATGGTAGCAGCAGGTGCAAGAATACTTGAATCAGCATGCGGACCATGTATTGGTATGGGTCAGGCTCCATGCACAGATGCTGTATCATTAAGAACATTTAATAGAAACTTTGAAGGAAGAAGCGGAACAACTTCTGCAAAAGTATATTTAGTTAGTCCTGAGGTTGCTGCTGCTAGTGCACTTACAGGTGTTTTAACTGATCCTAGAGAATTAGGTGAAGCTCCAAAAATTGAAATACCAAAAGAATTCTTAATAAATGACAATTTGGTTATAGCACCAGCTCCAGAAGTAAATGATGTTGAAGTTGTAAGAGGACCAAACATTAAGCCTTTCCCTCTAAACAAAGCGTTAATTGAAAAGGTTACAGGAAAAGCTTTAATTAAGGTTGAAGACAATATAACAACTGACCATATTATGCCATCAAATGCAAAGTTACTACCATTCAGATCAAATGTACCTTACCTTGCAGAATTCTGCTTGACACCATGTGATCCAGAATTTCCAGCAAGAGCGAAGGCTAATGGCGGTGGATTTATAATAGGCGGTTCAAACTATGGACAGGGTTCAAGTAGAGAGCATGCGGCATTAGCTCCGTTGCAGTTAGGCGTAAAAGGAGTTATTGCAAAGTCTTTTGCTAGAATTCATATGGCAAACTTAATTAATTCAGGTATCATTCCTATGACCTTTGAAAATGAAGCTGATTATGATGCAATTGACATGAATGATGAATTAGTTATAGAAAATGCAATAGAACAGGTTAAAAAGGCTGATACTATAGTTGTAAAGAATTTGACAAAGAATTCTCAGTTTAATGTAAAGGTAACATTGTCAGACAGACAGGTTCAGATGATACTTGCTGGTGGATTGTTGAACTATACTCGCGAACAAGCTCAAAAATAACGCTTGTACAAGCATTGTGCGTTTTGAGCCCGCAAAAACCACGATGTAGTTTTTGTGAAGTATAGCATTGCTCAAACAGCGTGTGTTTTTTGCAGTGAAGCGATATGTTTTTCAATATTTGACGTGGAGGTTATCGGCTCGAAAATTAAGTCTGTGTGAACATAGTTCTTTTTCGAGCCCCAAAAACCACAAGTGGTTTTTGCAGTGAAGCGATATGCATTTCAATATTTGACGTTGGAGGTTAGTATAAAAGAATGTGGATGTAGCTCAATAAATATATTGCGTACCTCCACGAAGTCTTTATAAAAATTTCTGTAAATTTAGCGTGGAGGTTAGTATGGCTAAGCTTGAATATGATGATAGTCAAAACTTAATTAATTCTTTAAGGGGTAAGGTCTTTAACCAGCTTCGTAGTCAAATATTGACAGGAGTGTATAAGCCAGGAGACAGCCTTATTGAGATGCGTTTATCAGAAGAGCTTGGAGTTAGCAGAACACCTATTAGAGAGGCAATAAGACAGCTTGAGCTGGAAGGCTTGGTACAGGCTATACCCAATAAGGGTGCAGTGGTGAAGGGAATAACTGAACAAGATGTTGAAGACATATTTACAATTAGAATGAGGATTGAAGGGCTTGCTGCTAGATGGGCTGCTGAAAAAATTACTGAAGAAGAGATTAAGGAATTAAAAGAGGCACTTGAATTTGAAGAATTCTACACCATGAAAAATGATGTTGAGCAACTTATGAAATTTGACTCAAAATTCCATGATATTATATTCAGAGCATGTAAAAGTAATCCTCTAATGCATATGTTGAGCACTTTTCATAACTATATACAAAGTGCCAGAAATAATTCCTTCCATACACCGGGAAGACCTGATAAAGCCTTTGAAGAGCAT
This sequence comes from Bacillota bacterium, assembly GCA_023395575.1. GTDB lineage: Bacteria > Bacillota > Clostridia > Acetivibrionales > DSM-1351 > Ruminiclostridium. The sequence goes on along the minus strand of JAEWZA010000018.1, from coordinate 917 downwards.
AAAGCCATATTTGAAGCTATATGCAGAAAGGATGCAGATACTGCAGAACAGCTTACTGTTGCTCATATTAGAAACGCTAGTAATAACTATAATGAGTTGCATCATAAAGGATAAAATAAATACACTTTTATAGATAAAAATTTTATTGGTGTGGGAGATTTATCAATGGTTTGTTGCCGAAATAATTGCTTGAATTAGTAAGTGCTAGGAACTAGCATTGTTCATTCTCAGCGTTTTTACCGTCGCACACATTCACCTTCCATGGTTCATAGTGTGATAAAACCAACATCGTGTTGGTTTTTCGGCAAAAAAGCTTCGATATTTTACGAGGTACACAATATGGGCATTTATTATAATGAAAAATCAAAATCCTTTAACCTAATATCAAAAGATACAAGCTACGTTATGGCAATTGTGGATGACGAGCAGTTTTTAGGGCATGTTTATTTTGGACATAAAATAGCTGATGAGGATATTAATTATCTCATGCGGTTAGAAGAACCTCCATATGTGCCTAGCAAAAATAATCGTGACAGGGCTGCGTTCATGGATAGCTTTCCTATGGAGTATCCTACAAGTGGGGTGGGGGATTATAGAGAGCCTTGTTTGCAGGTTGAGACACAAAATGGCATGACCACATGCAGTCTTTCATACATATCACATACTATTTATCAAGGAAAGCCAAAGCTGGAAGGGTTGCCGGCAACCTTTGGAGATGAACAGGACTGTACTACACTTGAAATTATTTGTATGGACAAGCAGTTAAATTTAGAAATTGTTCTTTTATATACAGTTTTTGAGCAGCTAGATGCAATTACGAGAAGTATGCGCATTAGAAACTGCGGGAATGAAAATATCATTCTTAGAAGAGTGCTTTCAGCCTGTGTAGACTTCGATACTGTTGAGATGGATATGCT